>RFHE01000126.1 GCA_003696445.1 Calditrichota bacterium
AAACTCGGGCATGGTGTAAACCCGGGAACGCAAATAAAAGGGGAGGAAAAAGGTGGCAAAAAACACCAGCACCACGGCAGCCATCCATTCGTAATTAAACACCGAAATGCCGGTACTATAGGCGTCGCCGGCCAGCCCCACCAGCGTGGTGCTGGAAATGTTGGAGGCAACCAGGGAAAACCCAATCAGCGGCCAGGTCATCTGGCGCCCGGCCAGGAAATAGTCTTCGGCCGATTCGTGCCGGCGGGCAAAATGAAACCCGAGCCAGACGACAAAAACGACATACAGGGCAACAATCGCCAGGTCCACAGGATGCACATGAAAAGCGGCGTTCATGTCAAATCACCTCCGGCAATCGCTCGAGATCAGTCAGATATTTCAAATTTCGCAAGCTGTTGTATTTTTCAATTTGGTATTGGGCGCCGCTTTTGTTGGACGACTCCTTGAACCTGGCTTTTGGCCGATCAGAAATACCGTCTGGAAAGCCCGGCAAAAAAACAGGGAAAAATCTCGCTTCCCAATGTAATCAGTCCGACCATCCGCGGAATGTGAACCAGGTACAAAGCCCTGTAAGGTTCCCTCAGGCACGGTTCCCTGTACTGGCCCTCTGGTAAGGATCAGAACGGGCTTCTGCCGGAGCCCGGAATCTTTTTCTCCCGCCGAACCGAGGCTGCCGAAGGGCGTTTGCCCGTCGTGGGGACATTACCCGGGAGAGCCCTACTGCACGCCGGCCAGTTTCAAGGCTTTTGCTGAACCACTCCCCTCTCTGATTTTAACAATCTGATCCGCCGGTAAATTTTTGAAAGTTTCCACGTCGCCGGAAGGCCAGTGGATTTCCAGACGATCCACGCGGCGGGCTTGGCCCAGCCCGAAATACAGCTCCCGGGCGTTGGAGGAAAAGTAGCCTGTACCGGACACCAACTCCTGCACGTGCAGTTTGCCACCGGCGGTTAGAAAAACCCGGCTGCCCAGTGCATCCCGATTGCTTCTAGTGCCCTCCAACCGCAGGGTAAACCAGTGGTTGCCATTCCGGCACTGGTTGCGCAACAACACGCCGGTGCGGTCCTCGCTGGCGTCGTAGCTCTTCTCCCCGTTGTTGACCACGTACACGTCCACCCAGCCGTCGTTGTTGTAGTCGGCAAAAATGGCGCTGCGGTAGATTCGCCGGCCGGCGGCAGCAAAATTGGCCTGCTGGGACACCTCGGTAAACACGCCCCGGCCGTTGTTTTCGAAGAGCAGAAGCTCATCGCGATTGTCGCCGCTCACCGCGTTGAGATGGCCGTTGGCAATCAGCAGATCGAGATCCCCATCGTTGTCGAAATCAAAAAAGCCGGTACCCCAGCCCACCTTTCCCCAGGTTCGCTTCAACAACATGGGTGAATTAAAATCGCTGTTAAATATGGCATTGCGTAGTTTGCCGTCGTTGGTGCTTTCGTTATCCACCAGCGTCAACAGAATGTCCGCTTCGCCGGTGTAATTGGAGATGAACAGATCCAGCTTTCCATCGCCATTGTAATCCCCATAGGCAATGCCCATGGAACCATCGGTGCTGCTGGTGCCGCTGGGACCGGAAAATTCCTTAAACGTGCCATCGCCTTTGTTCAGGTAAAGGCTGTTGGGATCGGTATCGTTGGCCACAAAAATGTCCGGCCAGCCGTCCTCGTTGAAATCGGCGAACATGGCCTGCATGGACTTCCGGTAACCGTCGTTAACGTGCGCCTGTTCGGCCACTTCGGTAAACGTGCCATCCCCATTGTTTCGGAAAAGCATGTTAGGGAAGCCCTCAAAATCCATCGGGAAGCGAAACTCGGTGTGCCTGGGTCGGCGCATTAAATCCACATAGCCGCATACGTACAGGTCCAGATCGCCATCCCGGTCGTAATCGCCCCAGGCGGCGCCTCCGTACCAGCGGTCCTTAACCTGATCGCCAAAGGCGGTTCGGGTGACGTCGGAGAAGGAGCCGTCCCTGTTGTTGTGGTAGAGGACGAACCCGCCGAAATTGGTCACAAAAATGTCGCTGAAACCGTCGTTGTCGTAGTCGGCCACCGAAACGGCCATTCCCTCGCCGGTGTCCAGTGCACCGCAATCGGAGCCGCGGGGGGTGAAGGTACCATCCCCGTTGTTTTCGTAGAGGGCATTGGTCACATTTGGCCCACCGGCACCGTTAACCAGGTACAGGTCCCAATCCCCGTCGTTGTCGTAATCCAGCCAGGCGGCGCCGGAACCGTTCATGCGAATCAAATGCCGGTATGCGAACTCAACCGGATTGGTGAACAGGCTGGCGCTGATTTCCTCGTTGGTGGAAACGCCTTGAACCTGCGGGCCGATTTCGCACCAGCGGTGCCGCTCCCCGTAGTGTTGAAAATCGATACCGGCGTCGGCCAGCACATTTTGAAAGTACATGGTCGGGCGGGTCTCAAAGGGAGGCTGTGCAGCCCGACCCGATGGCTTGTTCAGCCAAATGACCGCAAGGGCCAGAAAGGCCAGAAGCAAGGTTGCCGCAAGATAGGTACTGGATTTTAGGTTGGTGCGTTTCATGGAAGGTACCCCTGTTTTGTTAAACCGACAGGTCTTCTGAGATTAGAAGGGCGTGGCTGCTCGCAGGACTGGCGGCAGGCTGTTCCATGTGCTTCAGGACTCAGCATGTGAGCATCCCACGCAACCGGGTCGCTGAAATCTCTGAATGGTAAAACTTACGCATTCCCGCAAAAAATTTCAAGTTCGGTAATCTCAGCTTAAACCTGTTCATCCCAAAATCCTTGCTTCCAATCCCTGTATCTGGGTCCGGCTCAGGGATGGTCGTTTTCGAGCTTCAGGCGACTCAAAACGTACTGCACAGCAAGATTGGTCAAATTCCACAGCTGTACATCGGAGGTCGTAGTGTAACGTGCTGGTTCTACGCCGTTCCCGGTGACACGGTAACTCCACAGTTCGTTGTGTTTAAGCCCGGAGGCCTCCACGGCCCGCAGGTTCTTTTCCAGGACCCGGCGAAAAGTTTCCAGCACCGGCGCCAGCTGCTGTTTGGCCTTCTCCTCCTCTACCTGTTGCATGGCCTCGATGTTTTTGGCCAGCCCGAGAAAGAGAAGATTCACTTCCCGCCCCCAGATGGTCCGGGGAGAGTGGTACACATCCTTTCGGAAGGCCTCCCAGATTTCCTGTGAGGCATAGGCATCGTTGCTCACCACCGGGCCGACCCCGTCGATGAGTAAACCCACCGGGTAGGGTCGCTCAAACAGTGCCAGCCAGCGGACAATGCGTTGCGCGGAGAGCCGGCCGCTCAAAATCTGTTCGGGAACGTTTTCCAGCAAAAGCCAGGTGACCAGGTCGGTATTGGCGATGGGAATAGGCCGGCCGCGCTCATCCAGGGAGACGGCCAGGAATTCCAGCGGTTGGTCGGCCGCGCGGGATTGCTCCAGCAGCGAACGCCAGTAGGCTCGCTCCGTCTCGGGCAACCAGGCCAGCTTCTGCGCAACATGGGCACGCACCTCCTTTGCTGGGAGGCTGACCACAAAGTGCTCCAGGGCCTTCTGCCACCGGTCGATGGCCTGCTGCAGTGCCGACTCGTTTTCCAAATACCGCTGGAGGATCTGATGACCGGGCAGTGCGGACAGGGCTTCCACCAGGGCTTCCCGGGGGTAACCGATTTGCTCCAGCGCGCGAAAAATGGATTGCATGGCCTCCAGCGCGCGGGGAACCCAGATGGCATTCACGTCCATGGCAAAGCGCCCCCCACCGTAGCCGGCGCCGCTGTCCCGCCAGCTACCCGAATGCCACCGTCCATCGGGTAGCCGGCGAAAACTGACCAGGTGGGTCGGCACCGGATCGTCCACATAGGGTCGAGTTACCTGCGCCACGTAATTGAGGTTTTTCAACAGATGGACCAGCCGGCTGCCGGGCCGGTTTGGGCCAGCGGCCTGTTGCAAAAAACGCCGCTTCCGCTGAGCAGGAATGTCCGGGCGGCCCAGGTAATGGGCGGCGACAACCGGCAGCTGGAAATCGTCGTCCACCATCCAGTAGTTTTCTGTGGTGGCCTGCAGATGGGTCACTACGTGCCAGGCTTGCTGCAACAACGAATCGGCCTCCGGGCCCGGCCGATCGGCAAATTGGGTGACGTATTGCTCAACCAGTCGATTGTAAACGGCGGCGTTTTCCCGGATGGCCTGTCCGCCCAGGCCTTCTTCGTGGCTCACCTGCCCGTCCTGCCGCAGCTTGCGGAGCACACTGCCCACCACGTGTTCCAGCATTTCCGGCCGCAGGATGGGTTCCATCATTAGCGCGGACATCATCATGTCCCGGCCGAAGTAGGTGGCAAAATTGGGCAGTCCGGCCATCAGTTTTTCCTGCGAGCTGAGCAATTCCATGCCCTTCACCTGGCGCTGCAGCCGCCGGAAATAAAGCCGCAGGGCTTCACCTCCCGGTAGCCCGGCCTTCTTTTCTATCTGCCGGTAAAACGTAAAAAACGCATCGTTGAAAATGTCCCTGGCGCTGAGCGGGGTCAGCGAAGGGCCGTCGCTGGCGATTTGTATCTGAAACTGAACCGGCTGGCCGGCAGGGGCGTTCAGGGTAACCGTCCCTTCGCCGGGCTCAAACTGCGCCCCGGTTGAAAGGGCAGTCAATTGCAGGACCAGATGATTTTTGCCATCCAGACTGGTCTGTCCCACCCGGACCAGTTGGGGGCCGAGAACCTTGATCTGAGGCAGGAGCCGCGCTTTCAGTGCATCCACAGATGGGGCGTTCAGGGCGTTCAGGTGTTTGCGCCGGATGGGCTCGGGAAGGCGGGAAATGTTCTCAATCAGTGCCGGAAATTCCGGAGGGATGAAGGCCGCCCGGGAAAAGGGCTTGCGGTGCCCCTGCTGATATTGAAAATCGCGCTCGAAGCGCATGCTGCCGAGGAGAAAATGGCCAAACGTGAAGGGCGGCGTCTGTTCGGCGCTTAACCGGTAAGTGAGGGTCAACATCCGTTCCTCCTGCCCGATTTCGGCGCCGCTGGAGGCCCAGTTCAGCCGCACCGGATGGCCCGAAGCATCCCGAACGGAAAATCCCAGACTCTGATTGGCGCCATTGGCCCACAGGTGAACCACCCGCCCGTCGTTCTGGCGGATGTAAATCTGCACCGTGTTCCGGTGAGCGTCGCGAAAAAAACGGGTGGTGTAATCCCGGTAAATTTCCGGGCTGTCCAGCCCGCGTTCGGGGAACGCCAACACGGGCTCCTGGTGTTCGCCAGCAGCAGCGACTCCAACCCCCAGAACCAGCAGAAAAACAAGCCAGGCTCCTCTACCGGCGAGTGTGCCGCCCCGAAGCCGGGGCGCACGGGGCTTGTTCCAACGGATGGGAAACCAGACAGCCAGTTTCATGGCGACAGACTTTCTCCTCAGTGATTCGCGTTCTCCGGATCAGGGCGTAGTCGGTTCACGGTAGGGTGCGATGACCCGTTCTTCGGCAGCGGTTGCCGGCCGGAAACGAATGGCCTGTCCCCCACCCGGCGCCAGGCGAATGGTGTAGGTGGTATTGCTGTCCACCAGCCGCTCCCGAATGTCGATGGCCAGGGGATTGGTCTGGTAATCCGCATCAGGCCCATCGGCGTAAATTTCGGCCACATATTTCCTGCCTGGTTCCAGGAAATCGAGTTTGGCTTTCAGGGTTCGGCCGTTTTCATCGGTGATGCTGCCCAGATACCAGTCGTCGCTGTTGCGGTCCTTGCGCACGATGGTCACGTAATCGCCGATTCTGGCATGCAACACGCGGGTAAATTCCCAGTCCACCGGCACATCCACAATAAATTTAAACGGCCTGGGATTGGCCTCGTAATTTTCCGGTAGGTCGGCGGCCATCTGCCACGGGCTGTACAGGACCACATAAAGGGCAAGCTGTTTGGCCAGGGTGGTGTGCACCCGAAACTGCGGCCGGTACTGGTCGAAATAAAGGTCAAAAATGCCGGGGGTAAAGTCCATTGGACCGGCCAGCAACCGGGTAAAGGGCAAAATGGTGGTATGTTCCGGCGGATTGCCGGCGCTCCAGGCGTTGTATTCCTGCCCGCGGGCTCCTTCGCGGGTCATCATGTTCGGATAGGTGCGCCGAATGCCGGTGTCCTTGATCGGCTCGTGCACATCCAGCATCACCCGGTACTGGGCCGCTTTTTTCACCACCTTTCGGTAATGGCGCACCATAAACTGCCCGTGATGCCACTCGTAGTGGACGTTGCCCTGAGCATCGTGCCATTTAATGCCCCGGCCGTGCCCCACATAGCCGGTCTTCACCGCTTCAATGCCGTATTTCTTCAGAAAGGCAAACGCATCATCCATCTGCCGCTCGTAGTTTTCGATGCCGGCCGAGGTTTCGTGGTGGCCGATCAGCTTGACGCCCTTGGACGCCGCGTAACGACTCAATTCCTCGATGTCGTAATCCGGGTAAGGCTGGGTAAATCGAAAGGAATCGGAATTTTCGATCCAGTTGCCGTCCCAGCCCACATTCCAGCCTTCCACCAGGACGCCGTAAAATCCGTATTTGGCGGCAAAGTCGATGTAGCGCTTGGTGTTTTCGGTGGTGGCGCCATGCTTTTCTCCAGAAGCCCAAGTGTATTTGCCGATGTGCATACCCCACCAGATGCCCACGTATTTGAAGGGATGCACCCAGGACACGTCGCCCAGCTTGTTGGGTTCGTTCAGGTTCAGGATGAGGTGAGAGGTGATCAGGCCGCCTGGATCGCGGGCGATTTGAATGGTGCGCCAGGGGCTGCGGTGGGGGGTATCGGCACGAACCTTCACGCCATCCCACCAGGGGAATAATTCGCAGGTAAAGGTGTGGTCGCCGACCGGCGCCAGAGCCATGGACGAATAGTCGGTCAGGTCCGCTTCGTGAAAACTGAGGTAGAGGCCGTCGGTCGTTTCCAGGGTAACCGGCGTGTGAACGGCCCGAATGCTGTCGCTGGCAATCTGACTGATCCGGGTTTTTCGGTAAAGATATTCGTAACGGTTGCGCTGAAAGGCGGGAATCCACCAGGCGGTGTGATCGCCGGAAAGCACAAACTCGGTGAGTTCGTCCATGATTTCGAAATGCTTCAGGTTGGGCTGTTCCGGCCATTCGTAGCGGAAGCCGAATCCATCGTCGTACGCCCGGAACACGACGGCCATCCGGCGGTGCAGGTTTCCCGTCTCCTCGAGCAGGATGCGCAATTCGTTGTAATGATTGCGGATTTGCTTTTCCTCGCCCCAGGGCTGGGTCCAGGTTTCATCCTTCGAGGTTCGCTGCTTTTTTGCAATTTTGAAATGGTCCTTTAAAGGGGGAGCCCCTTTCAGGCGAAATCCCAGCCGGGAAGGTAAGATCACCGGTGATTGCCCGAAGGTGGCCCGGTAGTAAGGTACCCCCTCTTTTAGCTGGAACTGGACTTTCAACTGGCCGCCGGGGGACTGTACTTCCAGGGTCTGAGCATGAAGCATGCCGGCCCAAGCGATCAGGCAAATCAGAAGCCCTCCCACACCCCGCGCACCGTTAGCAAAAGTCATTGCAAGCCTCCTCACTTTGTCCTCTGTCCAAAGACGCGTCACGCTATTTTTAGAAGAGTTTACTTCACCAGCAGCATTTTTCGGGTCCGAGTAAAGGTACCGGCCTCCAGCCGGTACAGGTACACACCACTGGACACGGTCCGTCCCAGGTCGTCGGTTGCATCCCAGGCCACCCGAAAATTGCCTCGCTGGTGCAAACCGTTCAACAGCGTGCGTACCAAGCGCCCTGTTGCATCGTAAATTTTCAAGGTGACCCAGGTTGGAGCCGGCAGTGAAAACTGAATTTCGGTGCGACTGTTGAACGGATTGGGGAAATTGCCGAGCAGGGCAAAGCCTTTCGGCGCGGGTGGTCCCCCCAGCAGGTTGGAGGGCGCCGCCGGGGACCAGGCATAGCCGATGCCGGCCCGCTCGCCCACATTAGAGGGAATAAAACTGGTGTACCACATGTGGTACCCTTCATCGAATCGCAGGACGCTGCTGGACAGGTAGGAAAATCCCCATTCCGGGCGGGCGGCAATCACGGGATTTCCTTCCCACTTCTGCCAGTGGATACCGTCCGGGCTGGTGGCATAGCCGATCATTTGTGCGGAAAGGGAGCCATCCTCCCGCCCGGCGTACCACATTTCGTAGCCGTCTTCCGTTTTCAGAACCGAAGGGGTCCACACGCGGAGAAAATCCCAGCTACCCAGTTCACCCCCGGTTAAAACCGGATCGCTGAACTTGAATGGTGGAAAAGGGGTCTCCGGATCGTCGTATTTAATCCAGTTGATGCCGTTGGTGGAGATGGCCAGGCCGATCTGGATTTTGGCCCGCGGCCATTTCCCCTGCCCGCCCCAGTACCACATGTAATACAAATTGCCGACTTTCAAGACGGCTCCGGGACCCAGTAGGTCGGCGTCCCAGCTCCCCTGCGGTCCGGGCTGCAGAACCGGTTCACTGTGTTTAACCCAGTGAATCCCATCGCGCGAGGTGGCATAGCCGATGATGTTTGAAGGGATGGCTCCAGCTCCGTACCAGAGATGAAATCCGTTTTCATCCTTGAGCACCACCGGACTGATCACCTGGTCGAATTCCCAGGGCAAATCGGCTTCCAGCACGGGATTGTTGGGATTTCGCCGCCAGGTAATGCCTGCCCGGGACCAGGCATAGCCAATTTTTACCGTGCCGTCCCCCAGCACATCGTCCGTACCGCAATACCACATGCGCAGGGTATCTCCATCCTTGATGACAGTGGGCCAAAACACCGCTTCGCTCTCCCAGCGCTGATTCACATCGGCACCAACCACCGGGTAGGGGCGCATGTGCACCCACTCTCCTTGGGCAAGCAACAATGTGGTCACACCCAGGATGCCCAAAAGGGAGATCAATAAGCTTGGCCTAAGAAAATCTCTCGTTTCCATCATTTTTTCTCCACCTGCTTGGTGGGTGTTAAGTGGCGTCCGGCTGAGTGCAACTGTGACAAATCCGGTAACAAAATCAGACGCCTCAAACTGACCAGCCTAGGCACGGATTCCCATTCATTTTGGATTTCACTCAGATGCTCGTGCTCTTTCTTTAACCACAAAAAAGGCCGGGCGGTCGTTATTACGGGCCACGGCGATTAATTTTTCCCCCGTTGCGTAACGGAGTTGAGCCATCGCCCGAACCTGACCGCTGACCACAAGGCCGCTCCGCTGCAGGGAAACCGCCTGAAAGGTACCGTCACCGTGCCCCAGGAGCAGGTCTCCGTAATCGGCATCGTAGCGTCCCTGATCCGGACCGACCCCGTAAAAATTCCCACCGCACAATATATCCAGATGTCCGTCCAAATCAAAATCCTGCACGTGCAGTGCGAAAATTGGTGCCAGTTGGGCTTCTACGGGTAAAGGCACTGTTTTGAACCCCTCGTCCTGCTGATTGAGAAAGACGGCCGAGGGCATAAATTCTGCAAAAAGCACCGGTGCATTGGACAGGGCTTTTTTGCCGAAAAGAGCTTCTACCGGTTTACCGGCCAGGTCTGCATAGCTGGTAAAGGACTTTCGGATTTGGGGAACATGCTTTAACAGCATGTCCAGGGTAGCCCAGGGATAGCGCTTGCCCTTGTAAAAGAAGGTCAAGATTTGTTCCGGTCGCTTATCGCCGGTAAGGTCGGTCAGGATTAATTCCAGCGGCCGGGAGGGCGAAGCCCGCAGCAAGCTATTCAACCCCAGATTACCGGCAATCAGGTCAGGGTAGCCGTCGCCGTTAAGGTCGGCCGCCTGCACGGCATTCCACCAGCCGCGGGTGTGCGCCAGGCCCTGCCGCCCGGTGGTGTTCACCAACCTGCCCTGCTCGTTGGTAAAAATGGTTACCGGCATCCAATCGCCCACCACAATCAGGTCGGGATCGCCGTCCCGGTCCAGGTCCGCCCAGGCGGCGTCGGTCACCATGCCCAGGGCCTTCAGCGAAGGCGCCAGCGAATCGGTCTGGTCGCTGAAGTGGCCCGTGCCGTCGTTGATCAGCAAATACTGGTCGGCCGGCAATCCGTAGTTCCAGGGGATGGAACGGGTGCCCAGAAACAGATCCAGATCGCCGTCTCCATCCACGTCCGCCGGGCGCACGCAGGAACCGTTGGCGAAGATTTCAGGAAGGGCGTCCTTTGCTTTCTTAAACCTGCCATTGCCCTGATTCAAATACAGGCGGTCCAGCAGTGCGGGAGCCTTTCCCCAGAACTCGTTGCCCCCGCTGACCACGTACAGATCCGGCCGCCCATCGCCATTGGCGTCGAAGAACACGGCATCCACGTCTTCGGACCGGCTGTCCTGTTCAAACAATGCCCGCTGAAGGGGAACAAAGTCGCCTTTAACCGACTGGACAAACAGGCCACCGGATTGAAATTTAGCCCCTCCCAGGAACAGGTCGTCCAGGCCGTCGGCGTTCACATCGGCCACCGCCATGGCCGGCCCCTCGATGGAGGCGTAACGGGGGATGAACGGCTCCCGGTGAAACGCGATGAAACGATTTTCCTGATGCCGGTAATTAATGGCCACCAGATCGTTGATGTCCCTGAAAAATTGTGGTTTTATAGCCGTCGGTGGTGGACAGGGCGTTGCCGGCGGGTCACTGCGGCCGATCTCCAACCGCTGGTTGGGGGAAATGTTGCGCAGCACCTGGCAAACCCCACCCGGCCAGACAATGCGGAGAGAATCCACCTGCCTGGCCTTGCCCAGGCCGAAATGGAGCATTGGCTGCACCGAGGATTGAAAGCCCCGCGTGGGATTCATTTCCTGGACCTGCCGCAGCCCCCCGGCGTAAACTTCCACCCGCGCCCCGATGCCCAGTGGATTGCCCGGAGGACCTTTCAAGATAATTTGCAAGAATGCCGGCTGGTCGTTTTTGCCGGCAGAGCCGCCGGCATGGTTTTGCGAAGCGGCCGGCTGCTCGTAAAGCAAATTCCGGTACACTGCCGCCGGGCCGTTTACATTGTTGACCACCAGATCCATGTCCCCGTCGTTGTCCAAGTCCGCGTAGGCCGCCCCACTGGAAAAGCCGGGGTCGGCCAGACCCCACTCTGCAGCGCGGTTCACAAAACGCAAATTGCCCTGATTTTGAAAGGCGTAATTGGGCTGGGGCACGCTGGGCATGTGGTTCAGGTAATCGTTCAGCTGTTTTTCCGGGATCGGTTCAGGCACAATTTTCCCTGGCCGCCCGCCGCTTTTGTCCTTGCCCGGGCCGGCCTGAATGTAGTCCAGATAATCCAAATCGTTGGGGCGCCGGTAAATGCCGTTGGTGATGAACAGGTCCTTCCAGCCGTCGTTGTCCAGGTCCACAAACAGGGGAGCCCAGCTCCAGTCTGTAGCCTCGACCCCGGCTAGCGGACCAATTTCGCTGAACAGATTAAACGGGAGGTGCTCATCCAGCCTCTGCCAGGGATGAAGGCCGCGGTTTAATTGCAGCGTGTTGCGCCGGTACTGGTGATAATATCCGAAAAAGAGCTTTGCGGTGTACACTTCAAAATCGTCCACATTGAGAGAGGTCTGCCGGATGAAGAGGTCTTCCGGTAGCATGTCCATCACCACCACGTCCAGTAGGCCGTCGTTGTTGAAATCGGCCATGTCGCACCCCATGGAAGCGGAGCTGATGTGGCCCATGGAACGGCGCAGCGCCTCGCGAAAGGTGCCATCCCGGTTGTTGTAGTACAGGTAATCGTCTTCGTGGAAGTCGTTGCAAACGTAAATATCGGGATATCCATCCAGGTTCAGGTCACCCACGGCCACCCCCAGGCCGTAGCCCAGAATGCTTTCGTAAATGCCGGCCTGCTCGGTCACGTTAACAAATCGGCCGCCATCGTTGCGGAACAGCTTATCGCCTGCTTCCGGATCTCGCCTCTTGCGCAGGGAAATGTCCCCATAGGTGCGCTTGGAATGAACGGAATGGTTGAGCAGATACATGTCCAGGTCGCCATCCAGGTCGTAGTCGAAGAAAACGGCCTGGCGGCACAGCCCGCGGTAATTCAGCCCGTAGCGGGCCGCCTGCTCACTGAAGGTGAGATCGCCGTTGTTAATGAACAGCTGGTTGGCGCCCCGCCGATCCAGATAATTGGACCGGCACACGTAGATGTCCAGTAGGCCGTCGTTGTTCACATCGGCCATGGTGACTCCGGTGGTCCAGCCCTCGGTGCCACCCCCTACCCCGGCCGATTCGGTAATGTCCTTGAAGTGAAAATCACCCAGATTCAAATAAAGGCGATTGGGCTGCTGGTTGGCGGTCAGATACACATCCGGCAGGCCGTCGTTGTTCACGTCCCCGATGGCCACCCCGCCCCCGTCGTAGAAATACAGATAGTTGATGCTGTTGAACAGGGGTTCCTCCTTTAACTGATTGCTGAAAGTGATCCCGGATTCCCGGGGCGAAATGCGCTTGAACAGGGGCGGCTGCTGCTGGGTGGGCTTTCGGGCACATCCCCCCAGAAGCAGGACGCCCAAGGCTAACCCGGCTGCCAGCCATCGGAACAGAGCTGTTCTGCACCCCCATGCGTCCCCGTGCCAGACGGGCAGGCACTGCCTGAGCAAGGACCCCGTCCAGGCATGTTCCCAGAAACCGCTGCTGTTCGAACAAGACTGGGCCCGCCTATCCGAGGGCAGGCTCCGAGAACCGATGTTGCCCATGGCCCGTTTACCAGGCTCTGGGCGGTTGTTCGTTTTTTGCGCACAGGTGAGATGCAGGTGCAATTCTTGGCTCACATTCATGGGTTACATTCCGTCTTTGATGGTAATGGCTCCAGCGGTGATCTCCGGTGCGCCGAGGCGTCTTCTCCCGGCAGGATCCACCCGGCGGGTGTTGTAGGTGCGCTGGTAGATTCGGTATTCCGGGGTATCCGGGTAATGTTCTTCTGGGCCGTAGGGATAGCGGCTCATCCCGTGAAAGGGCAGCGGCGCAACCGTCTGGCCACTGGCGGTGTTTAAGTCCCCATCTTTCAGCCAGCCGACATTGTAAAACAGGAAATCCCGCCGCCATCCCCGGCTGAGTGGCGGCAGCTGTGAAGCGCTGAACTGCAGGGCCAGCTCATCGCCGGCATTCATGATCACATAGCGATTGTCCGGCGCTGTTAACAGGGGGGTCACGTTGCCGTAACGGGTGTAATTCCCGGCCAAATCGTGCCAGCGGGGCAGGGTGTCCACCTGTTCGTAGAGGGGGATATCCGGGCCGTGCAGAGCGGCCTTTTTCAGTGCGGAAAAACCGCGGTAGTGCAGGTTGGCTTCGGCAACCGGCAGGCGGCGAATCTTTAACGGATACCCACTCACCCGGGTGGCAAAAAAAGCCTGATCCCAGTAGATCTGCATGTTGGTTCGCAGCCGGACCTTAAAATGGTGACTGAGAAATTTGCCGGTCAGGTTGACCACCACGGTTTTGTTTTTGCCTTTGGGAAAACCAATGTGCGGCAGCACGGTTACCCAGTGGCCCTGCGCGTCCAGCACTTGCAGGTACGGGTGAATCACCCGCGGGCTGCCGCTCTGGGCCAGATGCACGTTGATGCTGGCATCGGTGGGAAACAACCAGCCGTTCAGAAACAGAAAAACGCTGTCTGCAGCGGAGAGGTCTCCCGGGTCCAGAATCAGGTCGTGCAGGCGGGTGATGCCCTGAAAATCTTCCGGCACCAGATTGTCCACGTAACGGCCATCGGCGGCCTGCAGGGCCTGAGTCCACTCCAGACCCGCATCGTCCCAGGCCCCTTGCAGGGGAAGAGGGCGGGCCACGGCGTAAACCCGAAGCGGTGGGAACGGCGGCAGGGTGAAGCTCTCGTCCACAAACACAGCCACGCTGTCCGGATGATCGAGGGCCA
>RFHE01000127.1 GCA_003696445.1 Calditrichota bacterium
CCGGGATTTTTTTGATACCTGCCTTCCTGTCCCCGGTTCCATGATTAATTTAGAATGCGGCCTGGTAAAAAGAAAGGGCAAAATACAGGCTCGATACGAATTTTAGGCGCTTTTCCCTTGCGCAGCATGATGGCGGATGAATCGCTTTTTCGACATCTTGCGGTTTTTCTGCCCGAACGGGGCGCGTCCAATTTAAATTTGAGCGATCCACAGAGATGCTGAGGCCTGCCAATGAAAAAAATCTGGATGTTTCTGGCCGGGGTGTTCTTCCTGGTGCTGATGGTTGTTTTACTGGCACCGTTGTTTTTTCAGGGCACGCTGAAGAGGCAACTTCAGACGCAGTTGAGCGAGCACCTGAACGCGAGCGTCGGGTTTACCGATCTGGGGGTCTCTCTGCTCCGCCATTTTCCCGATCTGAGCCTGCAGGTGGAGGGATTGACAATCGTGAATCGGGCCCCATTTGCCGGGGACACGCTGCTGGCGGTCGAGAAGCTTTCGGGAACCGTGGACCTGTGGCCGCTGGTGACCGGAGGGCGGGTGGTGATTCGCCGCTTCCAGCTAAATCGGCCCCGGTTGTATCTCCGCCAGACCGCCGGCGGACAGGCCAACTGGCAGATTGCCGCCGGGACGGCCCCTTCCAGACCATCCGCGAAAGGCGCCGGCCAGAACCTGTCGCTGGCCGTGGAACGATACGACATCCGTCAGGCTCACATTGTGTACCAGGATGAACTCTCCCATTCGGAGATTCGCCTGGCCGGACTGGATCACGGTGGCCATGCCCGGTTGGAAAACGAACACCTGCTGCTGGATACCAGAACTCACGCCAGGGCCGTTTCGGTGAAGCTTGGCGGCATGCCCTACCTGAATCGTGCGGAACTGGACTGGCAGGCGGTTCTGGATGTGTTCCTGCCCCAGCGCAGGCTAACCTTTCAGAAAAATCTGTTACGCCTGAATGCCCTGAAGCTGGCCTTCGAAGGTCTGATTGCAGCGCCCCGGGAGGACCAGGTGGCGGTGGACCTGCATTTTCAGGCACCGGAAATCGACCTGGCCGATCTGCTCTCCCTGGTGCCCGCCTTTTACACCCGCCAGCTCGAATCCCTGGAGAGTTCCGGTACGGTGTCCTTTCAGGGGTCGGTGAAAGGGGTGTACCGGGAGAACCACATCCCCGCCTTTCATCTGGAGGCCCGAGTGACCGATGGGCGCCTTAAATATCCGCAGTTGCCGTTACCGATCGAACAGGTGAAACTCCGGCTGGTGGTGGACAATCCGGGTACCGGACTGGATGCCACCGAGGTTAACCTGAAACAGCTGGGCTTTCGGTTGCGCAATAATCCCTTCCTGCTGCGGCTCAAATTAACCCACCTGGTCAGCGATCCCTACCTGGCGCTGACCGCCCGCGGCAAGCTAAACCTGGAGGACCTGAAGCAGGCGGTGGTGTTGCCGAAAACCTTGCAGCTGAACGGCCTGCTGGAAACGGACCTCCAGGTGCAGGGAGCCCTTTCCAGCCTGCAACAGAAATCGGCGCGTCATTTTTCCGCCCGCGGGCACCTTCTGCTCAGCCGCTTCACCTATGCCGCCCCGGACTTGCCCGAACCCCTGTCCGTGGAGCAGATGAAGCTCGCCTTTACGCCCCAACAGGTTCGGCTCTCCGAGTTTCGGGCCCGTTCCGGGCGGAGCGACCTGCAGGCCCGCGGCCAATTGCAGGGGCTGTGGGCGTTTGTGTTTCAGAACCAGACCCTGAAAGGAAACCTGATAGTCACCAGCCGGACGCTGGACTTAAATCCCTGGATGCAGGGCTCTGGCGGGACCTACCAGGCGGTTGCACTGCCGGCCGGGGTGGATTTTTTAATCAAAGGCAGGTTTCAGACCGTGCACTTTCAGGACCTGGTACTGGAGCAGGTAATTGGTACCCTGATCCTGCAGGACCAGACACTTGCGCTGAAAAACCTTCGCATGCGGGCCCTGGGCGGCACCCTGGTGGCCAGCGGCAGCTACGATGCAAAGCAGCCGCAACAGCCGCTCAGCCGTTTTCAACTCCATGCCAACCAACTCGACATTGCCAGGCTCTACCAGCATTTTGTGACCGTTCAGAAATTTGCCCCCATCGCACGTTATTTGAAAGGCTCTCTTTCCGGTCAGGTAGCCCTGAATACCCCGCTGGACGAACACCTGACGCCCCTTTGGCGGAGGTTGTACAGCGAAGGAGGGTTGACCATTCCCAAAGTTAAGCTGGATGGCTTTCAGCCGCTCAACCGGCTGGCCGAAATGACCCATCTGGATCGATTGCGGGATCCGGCCCTGGCCAATCTGAATCCCAGATACGAGATCAAACAGGGGCGCTTTTACCTGAAGCCGCTCAAATTCAAATTGGAAGGGGCCGAGTTGGCCGTTGAGGGCTCCAACGGATTGCAGAAGGACATCGACTACACCCTGCAGGTGAACATGCCGGCCCGCTGGATTCAACCCCGCCTGGAGGCCGCCCTGGGCGAGCTATTCAAACAATACGGCAAGTCGTTGCTGGGCGAAACCATTCCTTTTAAGGCCCGCTTTACCGGAACGCTGGACAACCCTCGAATTGAAACCGACTTCAGTTCCGCCGTTCAGCAATTGACCGAAAAGGGCAAGTCCCTGATCGCCGCCGAGCTGGAGAAGCGGAAGAAGGCCCTCTCCGACCAGGCGGCCAAGGAACTGGAAAAAAAGAAAAAAGAACTGGAAAACCGGCTCAAAAACAAGCTTAAGGATCTGTTCAAACCCTGATCGCGTGCTTATTGATGGGCCTGTGGCCTGGTGCTGGAAGCAAAGCGGATACTGTGGACAAAGCGCTCGGCTGTGCTGACTTTGCGCCGGTAAAAGGCCCGGATGCGTTCCAGGTCCACCGCCACGTTACCGGTAGGAACAATCCAGCCTCCGATGCCGAAGGCTTTCCGCTGCAGATCGAAATAGCCCAAGGCAATGGGTACCCCGGCGCCCAGGGCGATGTAGTAAAAACCACTCTTCCAGCGGTCCACCGGTTTGCGGGTGCCCTCCGGCGCAATAATCAGGCGGAAGTCGGGCCGGGAAGCAAAGGCCGCCACCAACTGATCCACCAGATTGGTCGAACTGGTCCGATCTACCGGGATGCCACCCAGACGGCGCATGAGCGGGCCGAAGGGCCGGCGAAACAAGGTGTGCTTGCCCGCCCAGTGTACGCGTAGCCCGGTCGCCCACTTACCCAGAAGCATCATCACCCAGTCCCAGTTGGAGGTGTGCGGCGCACCAATAATGACGTAACTGGGTGCCGGAGGCAGTTCCAACTCCAGCTTCCAGCCCCCCAGGGCCAGCAGCAGCCGAACCAGCAGGCGAAATGGGTTGCGGGTAACCGGTAGCCGGCTGCCGGCCGATTTTTGCTCGGGGTCTTCCCGTGAGATTTTAGCAGCCATGATCAAATATAGCGTTGCCATGGGACAATCTCATCCCCGAAGAACCAATTCGCTCGCCCGCTTGCCGCCACAAACATGGCTGCGGGTACACCCCTGTGATCGGTGCGCCCGACCACAACGAGACCTATGCCCGGGTAACGTTCTGATTTCTCCGTTTCAACCCAGCCTCGAACCGACCGGGTGGCCGCCTTTTCTGTTGCGCACCGGAAAAGGAATCCCTACCTTTTCCTCTGCCCATTCACACGAGAGGCTCAGTGATGGTTCGCTTTCGTAGCTACATCCTTCTTATTGCCCTGCTGGTGGTCCTGGGCAGTGGTTTTGCCGTCTTTCACTTTTTTAAACCTGGATCTGGAGATTCCGCCATGAGCGCTTCCCATAAAAAAAATCATCTGGCCGGCCAGAAAAGCCCCTATTTGCTCCAGCATGCCGATAATCCAGTGGACTGGTATCCCTGGGGGGAGGAAGCTTTTGAGAAGGCTCGCCGGGAAGACAAACCCATTTTTCTCTCCATTGGTTACTCCACCTGCCACTGGTGCCATGTGATGGAGCACGAATCCTTCGAGGACCCGGAAGTGGCGGCCTTGTTAAATAACGCCTTTGTCAACATTAAAGTGGATCGCGAGGAGCGCCCGGACATCGACGAGGTGTACATGACCGTGTGCCAGATGCTGACCGGGAGCGGTGGCTGGCCGCTGACCATCATCATGACGCCCGATAAAAAGCCCTTTTTTGCCGCCACCTACATCCCCAAGCACAGCCGGTTCGGCCGGCCGGGATTAATGGAACTGGTGCCCCGAATTAAGCAGATGTGGCAGACCGACCGGGAGAAGTTGTTGAAGAGTGCCGAGGAGATTGCCAGCTATTTACAGAAGGCGGTAGCCACCGACGGCGGCGGGCAGGTAAACGAGGCCATTCTGGAGGCGGCCTATCAGAAGCTGGCTCAGAATTACGATTCGCAGTACGGCGGCTTCGGCCAGCGGCCCAAGTTTCCATCGCCCCACAATCTGATTTTTCTGCTCCGCTACTGGCATCGCAGCAACCAGCCCCGGGCGCTGGACATGGTAAGCCACACCCTGGAGCAAATGCGGCTGGGTGGTGTGTACGACCACGTGGGCTTTGGCTTTCACCGCTATTCCACCGATGCCCGCTGGCTGGTACCCCACTTCGAAAAGATGCTCTACGACCAGGCCATGCTGGCCCTGGCTTATCTGGAAGCTTACCAGGCCGCCGGCAGGCCGTTGTTCGGCCAGACCGCCCGGGAAATTTTTACCTACGTCCTGCGGGATATGACCGATCCCAAGGGTGGCTTCTACTCCGCCGAGGACGCCGACAGTGAAGGAGAAGAAGGCAAATTCTACCTGTGGACGGTGGACGAAATCCGCCGGGTGCTACCTGCTGAAGATGCAGAGCGGGTCATTCGCCTGTTCAACCTCTCACCGGAAGGCAATTTTCATGAAGAAGCCAGTGGGGAGAGGACCGGCGCCAACATTCTTCATCTGACCGCCCTGCCGGCGGTACTGGCCGAACGGGAGGGGATGAGCGAGGCGCAATGGAACCAGTGGTGGAACCAGACCCGGGAAAAGCTCTTCCAGGCTCGGGAGCAGCGCGTGCATCCCTTAAAGGACGACAAGATTTTGACCGACTGGAACGGGCTGATGATTGCCGCCCTGGCTCGCGGGGCCCGTGTTCTGAACGAGCCGACCTATCTGCAGGCTGCAGAAAAGGCCGCCGATTTCGTCCTCCAGAACTTGCAATCGGAAGACCAGCGCCTGCTGCATCGCTTCCGCGACGGCGAGGCCGCCATTACCGGCTATCTGAATGATTACGCCTATTTTACCTGGGGCTTGATTGAGCTCTACCAGGCCGGCTTCGATGCCCGATACCTGGCTCAGGCGGTCCGGCTGACCGAACAGATCCTGGCGCATTTCTGGGACGCCGACAAGGGTGGCTTTTTCCAGACCCCCGACGACGGCGAAGCGCTCCTTGTCCGGAAAAAGGAGATTTACGACGGCGCCATCCCTTCGGGAAACTCGGTGATGGTGGACAACCTGCTTCGGTTGAGCCGGCTCACCGGCCGCAGCGAATGGGAGGAGAAGGCCCAGCAGGTGGTATCCAGCTTTGCCGGGGCCATTCAACAGACCCCGCATGGTTACACCTACCTGCTGGCCGCCCTGGACTTTGCCTTCGGCCCCTCCCACGAAGTGGTGATTGTGGGCAATCCCGAGGCAGGGGACACCCGGGAGATGCTGGCCGCGCTGTTTAAGCCCTATTTGCCGCGAAAGGTGGTGTTGTTCAAACCCGATCCGGGCGATGCCGCCCCACTGGAGCAGCTGGTGCCTTTCCTCAAGGGCATGAGCAGCCTGCAGGGGAAAGCCACCGCCTATGTGTGCCAGAATTTCCAGTGCGAGTTACCCAC
>RFHE01000128.1 GCA_003696445.1 Calditrichota bacterium
GTCACGCGGGGGAGCCACCGTAATTCCCATGGCCGGGGATGTAGGTTCCCAGTACACCCCGGCGGCCGGCTGGGCCCAGGCCATTCTCTATCGGCGCAATGTGCTCAAGGAAAGCGCCTACCAGGGAGCCATTGCGGCCGTACTGGGTGGGGAAGGCTCCGTGGCCACGGCCGGCTTCTGGAGCGCGCTGACCATGGCGACCACCCTCAAGCTGCCGCTGCTTTTCTTTATCGAGGACAACCAGTATGCCATTTCGGTGCCCGGGCAGTTCCAGACACCGGGCGGCAACATTGCCCAAAATCTGGCATCGTTTAAAAATCTGACCATTCTGGAAGGGCAGGGGATGGACCCGGCCGATGCGGCCGAGAAGATTGCCCGGGCGGTGGAGTTGACCCGGAGCGACCAGGGGCCGGTTCTGCTTCGCCTGCGCGTGCCCAGGCTGTGCGGCCATTCCGGCCAGGATACCCAGACGTACAAGACGCCGGAAATCGTTGCCTGGGAAAAGGAGCACGATCCGCTGCCCCGGTTAAAGGCCTATCTGGTGCCGGCGCTTTTTTCCGAAAGCGAATGGCAGGCGCTGGAGGAACGGGTGGAGCGAGAGGTGCGCGAGGCGCTGGCCCGGGCCGAACAACAACCCCAGCCGGACACCAGCACCGTTACCCGCCACCGCTATCTGGAAGCGGCATCGGACGGCACCCCGGAGTTGCAGCAGGTGGGCGGCATGGCTCCCGAAGGGGTCACCCTGCCCCCCACCAGCGAAACCCCCGAACCTGAACCGACCCGCATCAACATGGTGACTGCCATCCGGCGGACGCTGGAGCACGAACTGTCGGTCAACCCCCGCCTGCTGATTTTCGGCGAGGACGTGGGGCCGAAAGGGGGCGTGCATGCGGTGACCCTGGGGCTTCAGGAAAAATTTGGCCCGGAGCGGGTGTTCGACACCAGCCTGTCCGAAGAGGGCATTGTGGGCCGGGCGGTGGGCATGGCCCTGGCCGGACTGATGCCGGTCGCCGAAATCCAGTTTCGCAAGTACGCCGATCCGGCCAAGGAGCAGCTGAACAACTGCGGCACCATTCGCTGGCGAACCAACAATCGCTTTGCCGCCCCCATCGTGGTGCGGATGCCCGGTGGATTTTTCCGCGTGGGCGATCCCTGGCACAGCGTGTGCGATGAAGTGGAGTGGATTCACGCCATCGGCTGGCAGGTCGCCTTTCCTTCTAACGCCGAGGATGCAGTAGGATTGCTGCGCACCGCCCTGCGCAGCAACAATCCGACCATCTTTTTCGAACATCGCCACATGCTGGATTCGCCCTGGGCCCGCAGGCCGTATCCGGGAGACCACTACGCGATTCCGTTCGGTAAGGCCAAACGCATTCGGGAAGGCAACCAGCTTACCGTGGTCAGCTGGGGAGCCATGGTGGAGCGCTGCGATGCGGCCATCGAAAAAAGCGGCATCGATGCCGAACTGATCGATCTGCGCACGCTGGCGCCCTGGGATCGGCAGGCGGTGCTGGCCTCGGTGGAAAAGACCCGCCGCTGCCTGATTGTGCACGAGGATGGCCTCACGGCCGGCTTCGGCGCCGAAATTGCCGCCACCGTGGTGCGGGAGGGCTTCTTCAACCTGGATGCCCCGGTGGAACGGCTGGCGGTGCCGGATGTGCCCATCCCCTACAACGTCCAGCTGATGAATGCGGTGGTGCCGACCGAACAGCAGATTGCCCGGGCCATGGAGGAGCTGGTTTCTTTTTAAGCGCAACCTCTCCCAGAGGCCCAGCTGAGCTGCAGAATTATCGGCGTCGGCTGAACGGGGAAGGGGCCTTGCCAGAGAGTGATTGGATGGAACAGAGAACCAACAGCGTCAGAGGCAAACAAACCAATTTCGAGGGGTAAACATGCCGGAAATCGTACCCATTGTGTTGCCGGAAGAAGAGCAGGAAGGTACCGTTTCGGTGGTGGAGCGCTGGCTGAAGAAGCCCGGGGACTGGGTGAAGCAGCACGAGCCGATTCTGGAAATCAACACCGACAAGGTTTCCATGGAAATTGCCGCGCCGGCCAGCGGGCGGCTGGTGCGGATTCTGAAAGAAGAAAATGAGGAAGTGAAGCCGGGCGATGTGCTGGGGGAGATTGAGCTGGTGGCCGAGGAATCAGGCGAACAGCCGGCGGCCGAAGCCTCCAGTGCAGCGCCCGAAGCCCAGGCGCGCCCCGCAGCCAGGACTGCCCCGCTGAGCCCGGCCGTACGCCGGCTGCTCAAGCAGCACAACCTGGACCCGTCTCAGATTACCGGCACCGGCCAGGGGGGACGCATTACCGTGGAGGACGTGGAAAACTTCCTCCGCCGGCAGCAGGCTGGTGCGGCAGCCGAAGAAGGCATCCCCAGCCGCAAAGTGCCTCACAGCCAGATGCGCAAGCAAATTGCCCGCCACATGGTGGAGAGCATGCTGAAAACCGCCCCCCACGTGACCGCTGTCTGGGAGGCGGATATGGCTGCGGTGATGGCCCACCGGGAAAAGCACAGGGAGGCCTTCCAGCGCCAGGGCGTGCGCCTGACCTACACCGCCTATTTTGTTCAGGCCGCCGTGCGGGCTCTGCAAGCGGTGCCGGAAGTCAACAGCCGCTGGCACGAGGACTATCTGGAAATTTTTGAGGATTACAACATCGGCATTGCCGTTGCGCTGGATGATGGGCTGATTGTGCCGGTGCTGCACAGGGCACAGGAACTGGATCTGCTGGAAACCGCCCGTCGCCTGCAGGATTTAACCGAACGCGCCCGGGAAGGCCGCCTCCGGCCCCACGAGGTGAAAAACGGCACCTTCAGCATCACCAATCACGGCATGACCGGCAGCCTGATCGCCACGCCCATCATCAACCAGCCCCAGTCGGCCATTCTGGGCATCGGCAAGCTGGAGAAACGGATGGTTGTGGTGGAGAAGGACGGCCAGGAGGCCCCGGAAATTCGGCCCCGCCTGTACGTGACCCTCACCATCGACCATCGGGTGCTGGACGGCTTCAAGGCCAATCAGTTTCTGGGAGCCTTTGTCGATGCGCTCCAGCAGTGGAAGTAAACCAGCGCAGTGCA
>RFHE01000129.1 GCA_003696445.1 Calditrichota bacterium
AGTGCGCGGGGAGGTGTATTTTTTGAAAGAGGCCTTGGAAAAGTTAAACGAGGAGCGCATCCGTAACGGGGAACCCCCCTTTGCCAATCCACGCAATGCAGCGGCCGGCTCGCTGAAATTACAAGATCCCCGCGAGGTGGCCAAGCGCCCCCTGAGGATGTTTTGCTATTACCTCGATCCCCTGGTTCCGGACCACCCCATTCAAACGCAATTGCAGGCACTGCAAACCTTGCAGAGGCTCCTCTTTCCGGTGAATCCCCACTACCGGCTCTGCCACAACGTGGAGGAAGTAATTGATTACTGGCGGGAATGGCAGGAAAAACACAAATCCCTGCCCTACGACATTGACGGGGTGGTGGTGAAGGTAAACAGCTTTGAGCAGCAACAGCGCCTGGGAACGACAGCAAAAAGCCCGCGCTGGGCCATTGCCTTCAAGTTTGCTGCCGAACAGGCCATTACCCGCATTCGCGAGATCATTTGGCAGGTAGGCCGAACCGGCATTGTCACGCCGGTGGCCATTCTGGATCCGGTTCACATTTCCGGAACGGTAGTCAGCCGGGCTACCCTGCACAACATGGACGAAATTGCCCGATTGGATGCCCGGGTAGGTGATTACGTGGTTCTGGAGAAGGCCGGGGAAATCATTCCCAAAATCGTGCGGGTGGTCAAAGAAATGCGGCCACCGGACCTCCCGCCTTACCGCCCGCCCGAAAAATGTCCGGTATGCGGCACCCGTCTTATTCGTCCCGCCGGAGAGGTGGCCCTGTTGTGCACCAATGCCCGCTGTCCGGCGCAGGTGGCTGGTCGGATCGAACATTACGCCTCCCGCAGGGCCATGGACATTGAAGGGCTGGGCGAAAAAGTAGTGGAATTGTTGCTTAACAACCACCTGATCGAGGATTTTGGTGATCTGTACTACCTGAAAAAAGAAGATATTGCCGCCCTGGAACGGATGGGCGACAAGAGCGCCGAGAATCTCATCAACGCCATCGAAGCCAGTAAGAACCGCCCACTGGAGCGGTTGATCTTTGCCCTCGGCATCCGGTATGTGGGCGAGGAGGTGGCCCGCATTCTGGCCCAGCATTACCGCTCGCTGGATCAACTGATGAAAGCCAGCGTAGATGAACTGGCCGCTATCCCCGGCATTGGGTTTAAAACCGCCCAGAGCATTCGTAGCTTTTTCGACAATCCGGAGAATCAAAAAGTAATTGAAAAATTGCGCCGGGCCGGTGTGCGCTTTGAGGCACCGGAAGAGGAAGAAAAAGCAGCCCTGGATGAACGCTTTGCCGGTAAAACCTTTGTCTTTACCGGTACCCTCAGCCGTTTCACCCGGGACGAGGCGGCACGCCTGGTTGAAGAGCGGGGGGGGAAGGTCAGCAACTCGGTGAGCCGAAAAACCGACTACCTGGTGGTTGGCGCCGATCCGGGCTCAAAATTGCAAAAGGCACAGCAATTGGGCGTCCAAATTTTGAACGAAGAGGAATTTTATCGAATGCTGGAACAGGCCGCCTGAAATGGTTCGTTTTTTGCAGTAAACCATTCGCTTACCAACTGAGAGGTGATGCCATGAAACACCCTTTGACTCTGTGGCCAAGGCTGTTACTGCTGGCCTTGCTGGTGTGGATGGGGTGTTCCGGTGATGGTAACAACAATTCCGGGACGCAGCCCGAGCCCTCGCCGCCAAAGGTGCCGGAACCGCTGCAGGTCAGTGTGCCGGCCAAGGCCCCCCTGGCGGTGAAGAGCTGGAGCAATCAACTGACCAACTTTTTGCTTACCAGCAACGGGTATTTAACCCTTCTTCAAACCGGCCATCCGGTTCAGCAAGGCGAGTTCTGGGTATGGAACCTGCAGGTTCAACAACTCAGTGTGGTCGTGAAAGCTAAAATACTGGACAACAATCAGGTTTCCTGGCAGGTGATTTTTAACGGCAGCAGCGACTCTACGACCTACAACAACTGGACGGCTGTTCAGGGGACCACATCGGTGGACGGCAGTGAAGGGACGCTGCAGTTCTTCGAGACCAACACCACCACCCTGGCCGCTACGCTCAGCTGGACGCGCCATCCCGATGGCCGCCTGGAGATTACCTACACCATTGCCAGCACGGGCATGGTGTTTACCTACGTGGAGATGAGCAGTGGAACCACGGAACTGAAGGCCACCGACAGCCTGGGTCGGGTGCGCTTCCAGGCCCAGTGGACGGCCACCGGCGGTTGGTGGAAAGAATTCGATGAAAACGGTAATGTGATTGACCAGGGCAACTGGTAAGCCGGAGCCAGACGCTGCGGCGTTTTCAGGCCGGTGTTTCGTTGGCGAAAAACCGGCCATTTTCTGTCAGCGAAGAAGGCTCAAGTAATGCCTTTGTGAACCGGTGTCCTAAATCCACCGGTACAGGGGCCCGTCCAAAAAGGAAAGCAAAGCGAATAACATTGCCGTTATTTCCATTTAGTGGTTTGGGATAAGGCAGTGCTCGCAACATTTTTTTCAACAAATTACAAAGGTTTTAGCATAGTAATAGGTCCCGTAAACTGTTATTTTAAGGATACCCACCACATTCGGTACCTTTCTTGTCAAAAGGGTGGGGTTGGGGGATGATCCGGTGCTCGTGAAACGGTTTTTTTGCATAATCATGCAGCAAGGTGTACTGTTTGGACAGCCCGCAACGCGCCTTCATTTTCTGAAAATTTGCTCGACGGGACGCTGGGAAGTGCTTGCTGGAGCTTTTTTCCGAAACATTCGGCCGTGCCGCTAGGAAGCCACTCCAAAAATCCAATTAAGGGTTGAGTTTCCGGCCTGCGGCTTGAATATTTTGATTGTCACCGGCCGGGGTGTCGGGCAAATCCTGCCGGATGAGCTCCAACAGGCGGGGGCAGCACATAAAAAGGAAGTTCGATAGGGAGCAGGTTAACAAACAGAGAAGGAACCTAATATGCTGAAGGTAGGCAGTTACGCCATTCACCGGATCGATGCCGGGCGTTTTCGCCTGGACGGCGGGGCCATGTTCGGGGTGGTGCCCAAGGTATTGTGGGAAAAGCGTAAGCCGGCAGACGAAAAAAATCGCATCGCTATGGCTACCATGCTGGTACTGCTGGACGACGGCCGGCGGCGCATTTTAATCGATACAGGCATCGGGCAGAAAAACGATCCCAAATTCGAAGCCATCTACGCCGTGGATCACAGTCAATTCAATTTGATGGGTTCCCTGGAAGCTCATGGTTATTCTGCCGATTCGATAACCGATGTTATTTTAACCCACCTGCATTTCGACCATGCCGGAGGTGCAACCCGTCTCAATGGGAAGGAGCAGGTCCTCCCTACTTTTCCCAATGCAACCTATTACGTCCAGGAAAAACAGTGGACCTGGGCGTTGAGTCCTTCGGAGCGGGACCGAGCCAGCTTTTTGCCGGAAAATTTTGTGCCGCTCAAGGAAGCCGGCCAACTCGAGTTGCTCAACGGCGAAATGGAACTGTTTCCTGGTGTACGGGTCATCCCTATTCATGGCCATACGCCCGGGCAACAGATGGTGCTGGTGGAAGGGAGCAATCGGAGCTTTTTGTTTGCCGGAGATTTGCTGCCCACCCCCGCCCACGTCCCGCTGGCTTGGATCATGTCCTACGACTTGCATCCTCTGACCACCCTGGAGGAGAAGAAAATTTACCTTGAGCGAGCGGCTAGCGAGAACTGGCTGGTGTTCTTTGAGCACGATCCAGAGATCTATTGCGCAACGATTCGGAAAACCGAGCGCGAAGACTATCGGGCAGAGGAGGCGGTGACCTTTAAATAAAAGGATCGGCCTGCCTCCTGAATTAGAAAGGCACGGACTAGACAAAATCCCGTCTCATCCAGCCGCGGTAGGAAATCCAACCTAGCAAAAAGAGCTGGATCAGCCCGGCGATCAGAAAAGGGAGGGCTCGGGGGGTGATTTTCAAGCTTACCAAAAGGTAGCTGATCTCAAAAAACGGGGGTAGCGCCAGGGCCAGCCATTTGTAAAACTGCCCCGGTAACCGAACCGGCAGCAGGGCCGCTTTGTTCACAATCCCCCCGAAAATCAGTAACACCATCAGCAGCCAGCTTAATTGCGGTCGATAGCTGTAGGCTAGGCTCAGCAACAAGGTGGACAGTAAGAGAATCCACAGAATGCCGGCCAGGCGAACCGGAAAGTGCAGAAAAAACGAAGCGGAGAGAAAGCGCAATCCGTAAATGCCGGCAAAAAATGCCACCAGCGCCAGATCAATCAGCACAATTAAACCCACCTTGGCCAGCAAGAGAAACCGCCGTCCGTGGGGACGCGCCAGCAAAAAGTGAAGCGTGTTGCCTCTTTCCAGAAGAAAAACCGAGGGGGTTGTGACCAGATTAAGCAACACGGCAAACACCGAAAACACCCACCAGATGGGGTCTTCCGGATGGTTGCTGTACAGGAAGCCCCAGAAAAAGATGTGAAAAATAACCACAACCACAAGCTCGCGCAGGTAGCGATGACTGCGCATGTAGTTCCGGTAAAGAAAATTCAGGTAAGCCAGGTACTGGCGTAACGCCGTTTGCCTCATAGCTAAAGGTTCAGCCCCGGTTTTGCTGTTCCGCTACAGGATAGACCGAATAGGGTTTAAATGCAATTCGATTCCAAAAAACGGGACCATGGCCACCGTGCTCTGCGGCTGAAAACACCTTGATTAGCTTGTAGGGGCATGTTAATTTGAACGTTCACTCAAAGGAAAACCAGCTATGTGTGGCGTTGCCGGATACGTATCGCGCAGTGAACGACAAGCCGCCCGCCAGGTG
>RFHE01000130.1 GCA_003696445.1 Calditrichota bacterium
GCCTCCACCGGTTGCAGGCGAACAGCCCGATAGGCCGGGTACATGGCTCCCAGGACCGAAAAAGTGGGGACCAGCAACCCGGCCATCACAAAGGTTCCGATGGAAAGGGCGGGGTAAATGACCGCCCCGGCACCGAACGAGGTCAGGCTCTCTTTAAACATGCTCAGATTCAGCCCGCTGTGCGCCAGTGGCAGGCAGACCGCCAGCCCCAGGGCCATTCCCAGCACCGTGCCCAGAAGCCCGAGTAAGAAGGCTTCCAGAACCACCATCTTAAAAATTTGACTGCCCCGCATCCCTACAGCCATCAACACCCCGATTTCGGGCACCCGCTCCATGACCGACATGAGCAGTGTATTGATGATGCCGAAAACCATGGCGATGCCGACCAGCAGGTAAAACACGCTCATCATTTCCCGGAAAACATCCAGCATGGCCACCAGCAGGGGGAGCAGATCCCTGAAGCTCAACACTTCGAAGCCGGCTCCCAGGCGGCGCTGGTAGTCCCGCTGGACGGCCTCCAACCGGTCCAGATCTTTGAGGCGAACGGCGACTTCCATGATTTGATGTGTCAGCCCCAGCAATCGCCGGGCATCGGAAAGGGTGATGTACACGTGGGTGCGGTCGAACTGAGCACTGTGGGTCTGGTAAATCCCCACCACCCGGTAGAGGTCGCTGTTGATGGTGCCGTCCAGGGCTGTGGCCATCGCCACCACTTTCTCGCCTAGCCGCAGGTCCATTTTCTCCGCCAGGCGCCGGCTGATCAAGATCTCGCCCTTGGCACCGGAAAGGTAGCTGCCCGCCACAATTGACCGGGCAATGTAGGTAACGGTAGGCTCCCGATCCGGCTCCACCCCCACCAGCGTTACCCCGGAGGCATTCATGGGGCTGGTAATCATGCTGAAGGTTAACACCCGCCTGCTGTAGCCGGCAATGCGCGGGTCGTTCTTTAGGAGGGATTCCACCGCCTGTGGATTCTCCATGGCGTTTTGCACCACCGGATTGTCCCGAAAACCAGCCCGGTGGATCTGCAGGTGGGCGGTGTGGGCCCCGATCTGGTTGTTCAGCATCTGGCGAAGCATGCCCAGATTCAGCGCATCGATCCAGATCAGCGCGGCCACCCCCACCACCATGGAAGCCAGCACAATGGCAGAGCGGCGCCAGTTGCGCCACAGATTTCGCCAGGCCACTTTCACAAGCATGAGATCCCTCGAACATTTTTCACTTCATCCGGGCTTCGCCGCCAGGCTGAACCTCTTCAGGTGTAGCGAATGCCTTTCAGCGGTTCCAGACGCTGAATTTTGTACAGCGGTACCGCCGACGCCACCAGCGACACCGCCACCATGGTCAGGGAAATGTGCACGAAAATGCCCGGATCGACGGTGGAGTACATCCGGGGAATAAACCCGAATTCTCGGTACAGTTCCCCGATGGTCCCGGTAAATTCCACCGGATGGAGGACCAGGTAGTAATTAACCAGCCAGCCGAACCCGTTGCCCAGTAGAATGCCAGCGGTGCTGAGCAGAAGAATCTCCAGGGCAACGACCCGCACCAGCACCGAATTGGCCATACCGACGGCCAGAAGGATCCCAAATTCCCGGAAACGTTCGGTAACCGACATGAGCACCGTGTTGAGCACGCCAAAACCCACCACCAGCACGACAATGGCCAGGGAAAGGAGCCCTCCGATGTTGTCCAGCTCGATGGATTCTTTCAGTTCGGGCAGCAGTTCTTCCCAGCTCAACACCGCCAGGTTTTGCCCCTTCAGGCGGGATTGCAGTACCCGCTGAACGCGCGGGATGTCCCGGACCCGTTTCAG
Organism: Calditrichota bacterium; assembly: GCA_003696445.1. Lineage (GTDB taxonomy): Bacteria > Calditrichota > Calditrichia > RBG-13-44-9 > J042 > J042. The sequence goes on from RFHE01000130.1 coordinate 1,817, forward strand.
CGCCACCACCACCTGGGTGACCCGGCCGGGCATGGCCAATAGCTCCTGGAGGGATTCCAGCGGGAGCAGCACGGCCATCTGGTCCAGTTCCATGGCCCCGGTTCGAACGGTGCCTACCACCCGGTATTTCTCATTTCCCAGGGAACCGTCGAAACCTTGTGAGAGCACCACGATTTCCTGCCCGATGTCCAGGTTCAGGTTTTTCAGCAAACGATAACCGAGCACCGCCTCCCGGCTCCGGTTTCCGGAGAACCAGCGCCCTCGATCCAGCCGGTTGAACAGGGTTGACACGCGCTTCTCACGCGCACGGTCCAGCCCCAGCAGGATGCCTCCCAGCGATTTTTCCCCTGAACTGACCAGGCCATCGCTCTGTAACCGCGCCGTCCAACCGGTAACCGCCGGCTGAGAGGCCAGCAGGTTCACTAACCCGGAATCGACGGTAAAACTTTTGTACAGCGAGGGATTGCTCTGAAAGCCGGGCCGCACGATCTGCAGGTAGCCGGTGAAAAGCTCCAGGGAGTGGCGGATGTTGGCCTGATAGGTGCCCAGTTGAACGCCTCGGGTGGCAATGGCCAGCAGCGTGGCAAAGGAAATTGCCGCCATGGTCAGCAGGGTTCGGCGCTTGTTGCGCCACAAATTTCGCCAGGCCAGTCGAAGCAGCATGCCGTTCCCGGGTAACGTTCGATCAGAAGGCCTTTAGCGGCCGCGTTCCAGTTCGCGAAGCGAAAACATGCGCTCTGGAATAGGAATATCGAATTCAGCCTGAAGGAGGCGTATCTCGGTGCGGTGGTTTTCCTTCTGCCGGTTGATCATTACCCAGCGGGTGGGAATGGTGCGTCCGCCCATTTTTTTAACCTCGGAAAAGAGCAGACTGCGCACCAGCCGGCCCCGTTCGTCGTAGTAATCGACTCGTGCGGGCAGGTAATCCGCCTTGCGCACCGCGTACAGCAGCCGATCCCACACCACCGGGGCCTCGGGGCGCGGCCGCAGCTCCAGAAGCCAGCAGGGTTGCCCCTCCACCGTATCGGTGCCGGCCAGGGTGACCTGGTAGTCGCGCACCAGATTCGACTCGCGCACCAGATCGTCGTTGGTAAAATCGCTGCCGTTCCAGGATTGCAACATCATCGACGGGGGAATTTTAATCACCGTTTCGGTGTTGCGGAGGTAATTCCACATTTCGTTGCCCACCTTCAGGGTTTTATTCCCTGCTTCCCGGGCCGGCTCCAGAATCACGATCAGGGCTTTCTGGTTGCCCACCCACCAGCTCTCCATTTTCAGCCGGCGGGTAAATTCGGGCCGCTGAACGATCATCTCCAGAATGGCGTGGGAGGATTTTCCTTTGATGGCATTCTCGGCGCGCTGGAGGATTTCCCGTGCATTCTGACTCCAGCCTGCCGCCACACCCACCAGCAGGAAGACCAGCATTCGTCTCATCGCCTTTTCTCCTCCGTATTCAAAGTACAGGGAGGACCGGGAAATGGGCAAGCCTTTTGTGGAATTTCAGCGGTGGATTCGGTGTCCGGGAGCGCCGTGCGCGGCCAGGCCGGGCCC
>RFHE01000131.1 GCA_003696445.1 Calditrichota bacterium
GAGGACACCACCATTGCCGATCTGGCGGTGGCGGTGAACGCCGGTCAGATTAAAACCGGTTCGGCCTCCCGCAGCGACCGCATCGCCAAGTACAACCAGCTGCTGCGCATTGAAGAAGCCCTGGGGGAAAGCGCCCAATTTTACGGCAAACAGGTGTTGCGGGGTTAGCCATGGAGGGCCGGTGGCTACAGGCTCGTGGAAGCGCCGGCCACTGGTTCGAAAACCAAAACAGGGAATCACAGAGACTGGGTGTGACCGCAGGCCGCCATCGAATCGCCGTCCGATGGCGTCCATCGTCAACTTGGATGGCGCGGCGCACCTTTCCGGCGTGACTACAGAACAAGGTATGGCAGCCAAGGGCGGGGTTTTCGACCGTTCGGAGGCTGAACGAATCAAGCAGAGGAGAGCATGTCCGGGCGGAAAACGACCCGAATCGGCAAGCGGCCTGCGCGGAGCAAACCAGCACGCTTCGCGCGGCGGGCCCGAACGACCCGCACGCCCAGAATGGTCTTCCTTTTCATTCTGGCCGCCCTGCTCTTTTTCCTGGGGCTGGTGTTCTTTACCGGAAACCGATCGCTGTTTACCCTCTACATGATTGCTCAAAAACGCAACCATCTCATTCAGGAACGGGATCAGTTGCGGGCCGAGAATGCCCGGCTGCGGCAGCGGATTCAACAGCTTCGGGAAGATCTGCGGGCCATCGAGGAAGTGGCCCGGGAAGAATACAACCTGAAGAAACCCAACGAAGAAGTGTACGACGTGCGTCCCCGCTGAGCCAACCACGCCATGCGCTACCGAATGCCGCTCATCGTTTTTTGTGTGCTTGTGGCCGGCCGGCTCTTTGCCCAGCAGGCCCCTCGCTTTGCCCTGCAACTGGAAAAGGATGTAGTCAGCTGGAACTGGCAGGGGCTGTTGCAATGGCAGACCGCAACCTGGCATCGGGGCGGCCTGGAGGTCTTCAATCGTTTTACCAGCAATCTATTCCGGGAGAGCCGAGACGATCGGAAGTGGAAGGATGAAAACCAGCTGCAACTGCAGTGGGGCACGCCCCTCAGCAAGCGGTTGCGTCTGGGGGCCAGGTTGGAATCCAGAGTCTTTTCCGATCAGAACAGTTTTGTTCAATTCAGCAAGCACGTGCTGGCGGCCGAGGCGGATATCAGCCTTTCCCGAAACATCCATTTACTGCCGGCCAGCGGACTGGCTGTGGAGGAGACCTACGATCTGCGCGACCAGGGCTGGTACGGGCGGATGGGGCTGAAAATCAACCGCCTGGACATGGGCGGCTACCTCAATTACACCGATTTAAACAGCGTGGTGCGCGCCTTTCCGGGACGGCGCAATCAGGAACACAATTTTTTCACCGGATGGAGCACCCATTTCTCCGAACAGGCCTCGGACTCCATCCGTCTGGGCTACCAGTTTGCCGAAAACCGCTACTACCTGGCTCAGGCCGATCCCCTCTCCCCCGGCGTCAATGCGCTGGAGCAGGTGGTTATCCACGCACGCATTCTGTTTAACCAGCTGAACTACCAGGTGACACCACAGAGCCGATTAACGGTTCAAACTCAGTTCAAGGACAGGGACATTGATCAGACCAATCCCTTTCTGGAGAACCGGCGGCAAGAGCTGGTTCTGGAAAACCAGATTCACTACCAGTTTCCGCTGGCCGGCCTGAAGTCGCACTTAGGCGTGCTCTTCTCCCAGACCACCCGGGATAATCCCAATCTGCAAACCGACATCGATGCCCTGCAAACCGCGCTGACCCTGGGGCTGAGCCATCGGTGGCAGGAAGGTCACCAATGGTGGACCCGGTTCTCCTATACCAAATACGAATTTAACACCCCGGATACGGTGGTCAACCACGACGACCGGGACGAACAACGCTTCATCATCGATACGGGGTATTCACATCGATTCAGCCCTTTTTTCACGTTGACCCTCAAGGGACGGGTTTACCTGTACCATCAGATTTTTATTCATTTCACGCGCAGTGCCAACAACAGCTGGAATCGTATTTTCCAGCTCGGGGCCAGCTTTCAGCATCGTCCTGGCGACGGGTTTGTCCACACCAGCCAGATTAAAATTCTGGCCAACTACACGGTGTTCGATTTCGACGAACTCTTTCCCCAGGCCCGCAGCTTTTTATTCCGCCAGTTGATTTATTCGGACTCAATGGCCATTCGGCTCTCCCCCACCCTGAGCTTAAACACCATTTACCAGCTGGAAAAGCAGGACAACGGGACCTTTTTCAAATCCATCTTTGCTCAGCAAGTAAACAAAGAACTCACCTCCCATTACCTCAGCCTCATGGTGCAGAAACGGCGGGTTTTTGGTTTTGTGGTGTCTACCGGACTGGCTTATTTTATTCGCGACGAATGGAATCTGATTCCCCAGAAGCGCCAGGTGCGCAGGTTCCGCAGCCTTACCCCCAGGGTAACGGTCACCTATCCGCTGGGCAAACGCGTGTTGTTTTACGCCAGCTATGCCCCCACACGGACCAGCAATTTTGGCCGCGAAGTTCGGCACTTCACCAGTGGTTCCCTCCGCATGACCTATTTTTTTTAGGGCCGGGCAAAGGTTGCAAAAAAAGGCCTTCCGGGTTAACTTGCTGAGCAGCGACAGTGCAATGCTCTCCGGGAACCTGGTGCCGGCAACAGAGGTGTTTTTACTCGGAAGGAGCAAACTTAGCTCAAAGGAAGGCACATGAGGATTTTGGCCGGCCTTTTTGCCCTTATTTTCTGGTTGGGGTGTGGAACGATGAATGCTAATCAACGGCAGGGTAGCGGAGCGAGGGACCCTTACCTGGAGGCCCGGAAACGGATGGTCCAGGAGCAAATACGGGCCCGGGGGGTAAAGGATCCCCGCGTCCTGGCCGCCATGGAAAAAGTGCCCCGCCACGAATTTGTTCCCGTCCGGTTTCGTGCCGACGCCTATGCCGATCAGCCCCTGCCCATCGGGATGGGACAGACCATCTCTCAGCCTTACATCGTGGCTTACATGACCGAGCAACTCAAATTAAACGGGGACGAGAAAGTGCTGGAAGTCGGTACCGGATCCGGCTACCAGGCGGCGGTGCTGGCCGAGCTGGCGCGGGAAGTGTACACCATCGAAATTATTCCCGAACTGGGCAGGCGGGCAGCAGAAACCCTGAAACGATTGGGTTACCAGAATGTCCATGTCCGCATTGGCGATGGTTACCGCGGCTGGCCGGAAAAGGCCCCTTTCGATGCCATTATTATTACCGCCGCCCCCGATCACATTCCTGAACCGCTGATTGAGCAGCTTAAAGAAGGCGGGCGCATGATTCTCCCGGTAGGGGACGTGTATCAGGAGCTGGTGCTGGTGACCAAAACCCGGAAGGGTTTGCGCAAGGAACGGAAAATCCCGGTTCGCTTTGTTCCCATGACCGGCGAGGTGGCCAAACATCCGCCAGGGGAAAAAACGGACCAGTCCGCTCCGCCACAGGAACCCTGATAGCTTACCTCAGCCCTGCTGAATTTCCTTCAGCCGGTTTAGTACCGCTTCCACATGCCCTTTCACCCGCACGTTGCGCCACACCTCGCGAACGACCCCTTCCGGATCGATCAGAAAAGTGCTCCTCACAACGCCGAAGTACTCCCGCCCGTATTGCCGCTTTTTCTGCCACACCCCGTAAGCTTCCAGCGCCTGATGGTCCGGATCGCTGAGCAGGGTCACGCGAAGGTCATGCTTTCTGGCAAATTTTTGATGGCTCAGGCAGGAATCGGGACTGACGCCCAGCACCACGGCATTGAGCTTTTCGAATTCCGGGAGGGCGCGCGTGAAATCGATGGCCTCCAGCGTGCACCCGCTGGTATTGTCCCTGGGGTAAAAGTAAAGCACCACCCAGCGCCCCCGGTAACTGGACAACTGAACCGAGGTCTCAGATGCATCCTTGAGCACAAAATCCGGTGCAGGCATTCCTGGTTTCAGTTCCCTTGCTTCACTCATGGTTGCCTCCTCGTTTTCTGTTTGTTGTTCTACCTCGTTTAGAAAAATGAGTAGGTCAACCCCACCGAAAGGGTCTGCTTGATCTGCCGCTTCGGGGAAATGTCCCGATCGTAGAACAGGTTGAAATTGAAGTTTACGGCAATCAGCCTGGTTACTCTTGCTGTAAACAGATTATCCCAGGTGACGTCCACTGCCTCCAGACTGGAAAAATCGGAAAACAAATTTAATTTGCTGGTCCACAGGATGTTCCGGTGAAGCTTCAGATTCAGATCGCTGCTGGATTCGGCGCCCACCTCGGTTCGGGTTTTTTCCAGTTCCGGGGTGGCGGGATCGTCGGTAAAGCGCTCTGGATGATTTCGGGTGACCGTTTCCTTGAGCGCCATTCCCAGGCGAAAGTGAAAAACTTCCTGATAAGCATAGCCAAAACCAGTGCCCTGGGTAAAGTAGCCCGGATCCAGAAAATTGGAAACGCTCCGTTTCTGACCATCCAGATGCTCGAACCCAGGGGCCACCTGAGTCAGGGCGGTAACGGATACATACGGGTTAATGTAAAACCCCAGCTTAAAGGTGAACACGCTCTCCAGCTTCAATTCGTCGGCGGCTTTTCGGGACCCGGCATCGCCGACCCGGGTTCGGCCGAAGGAGAACTTGAGCGAGTTGTCCCAGCGGGTGGTGGGCGCCTCATGAATGAACTTCCCGTTCAGGTCCAGTTGCCATGCCCAGGAATCCTCGCCCCCCTGGGTCCAGTTGTCGAAGCGGTTCTGTGTAAAATTCAGGTTTCCCACCAGCGTTTTGTGCCAGCCGGGAGGCAGGGGATCCTTCTGTTCGCCGGCCTGGAGCGATGCGGCGGTGGACAGAAAAAGCACCATCGACCCCAGCCAGATTGCCCTGAAAATAGCTGTTGCTTTTGCCATTCTGATAAAAACCCTCCTTTTTCGATAGTCATCGTTTCGCCATTCGCTCAACAAGAAGAGCGGCCCCAATATGAGCAAACAGAGTCTGATCGGCAAGCCGGGGTTTAATTGACGCCGGTGTTCAGGGATTCCCTGGGCGAGGGCGAGGAAAAATTGACGATGACCCCATTGGCCAGGCTGCCGTTGGGGATAATAACCAGCTGACCGTCGTCCGCCCGGAGCATGGTGTAAAACATGTGGATGGCTTCCACCGTGCCGCTCTGTCCCTGGGCCTGAATGCGATCCCCCACCTGGAAGGGCTTGATCAGCAGCAACAGAACCCCGCCGGCAAAATTGGCCAGGCTGTGGCGCAGGGCCAGCCCGACAGCCAGCCCGGCTGCGCCGACGACCGCAACCAGCGACGTGGTGGCAATCCCCACCATCGAGGCGGCGATGATGAAGAGGAGAATTTTTAACCCCACTCGGATCAGGCTGAGCAGGAACCGCTGGAGGGAGAGATCTAAATGGGTTCGCTGAAAACTCAGGACGGCCGCGCGGGCAACCCAGTGAATCACACGGAGTCCAGCGATCAGAAAAAGCAGCGTGCCGGCCACACGAAGCAAAAAGGCCAGCAAATTGCTGAGAAGATTCGCACCATAGCTGTTGAGAATTTCGCTCATGTTGCCTCCCCATTGTGGTTTTTTGATCTCGGTATTTTTACAACCATTTGAGATTACCCTGATGACTCCAGGTTCCCGGCAAATTGAAATTCAGGTGTCGAGCTTGAGAAACACAACGTCGTTTTACGGTGAACGATGAAAAAATTTTTGGCCGCGGATGAACGCGGGGAGCGCGCATTTTTGCAAAAAGGAAAACTCCTGCTTACCTGTCTGCCCGAACCCTGAGAAAAAGGGGTTCCGTCCCGATCATTGGAAGCACCAGGTTCATGAGAGAAAATACAATGTGTTCTGCAAATTCAGTTACGCCGGGATTTGTCCCGGGGTGGAAAAACAGCGCAATATTGATTCAATGTTTTGATAGTTATTCCCCAGCTTCTGAAGTTTGCAGCTCCCGAGCCTTTCACCGGCGGTTCAACTTAACGCGTGCGGGTACCACGGCACGTCTCCTGGGTTTTGCCCGTTCCTCTTTTTGCGGAGAACGGGAGTCGCACCAATTGAAATGATTCCGGACCAGCTTTCTTTCGCCTGCTTGGTGGGCATGGCCTTAAAGACAAGACGAAGGGACAACACAACCTTCCTTCTGGTCGATGCATGCGCATTCGCAGCAATCTGCAGCGGGTATTAGAAATTGCTTTCCTAAAAATTAACAAGGATTTTGGCCGGGCAAAGTAAGGGAATTCTACCCGCTAACTGTTTGCTGGTATTGGGCAAGGTGCTGGCTTGTTGGCATCTTCGCCGGGCCTGATCCGCCTGATGGGGCTTGGGATGGATATGCCAACTGCCTTGACACCAACCGAGGGAGCCTTTGCAACCCGTTTAGATTGAACTTGGCCGCTCTCACGCCTCCGGGAGGCGGGCGATGATGCGTACCGGCCCGCCGCTGCCGCCGCGAATCTTCATGGGAAGGGCAATGACCCAGGCGCCGGTGGGTGGCAATTGATCCAGGTTGGCGACATTTTCCAGTGCAGGGATGTTGTGACCATTGAGAATTTGATGGGTTTCGAAATTGGTGGATTGGCCGTAGTCGATGCTGGGGGTATCCAGACCGACGGCATGGATGTTTCGGTTTTCAACCAGCCACTGGGCGGCTCGCGGCGCCAGACCGGGGAAGTGCAGCTTTTTCACTGCCTCCGGGCCGCGCTCGGCTGTCCCCATGTATTTTTCCCGATTCGGCCAGAAACGCCCGTATCCGGTGCGCAAAAACACCATGGCGCCATCGGGTATGCGGCCATGGGCCTGTTCCCAGGCCTTAAAATCTTCCACGCCTACCAGGTAGTCCCGGTTCTTGAGGGCCTTGTCCGAGACATCGATGACCACCGCCGGCCCCATCAACTGCTCGAGAGGTATTTCGTTTACCGGGCGCTTGCCCTGACCGAAGTGAACCGGGGCGTCGATGTGGGTCCCACCATGTTCAGCCGCGCAAAATTTGTAGGCCGAATAGTAGAAACCTTGCTCGGTAATCCCGACAAAGACGGTGTCCAGAACAAACGGGTCGGAAGTGGGCCAGTAGATAGTCTCTTGGGAAAAATCGTAGCTTAAATCCACCCATTTGCCGGAAAGAGAACTGGACTGCCGGATGGTGCACCCCAGGGCCAGCAAAACGGCGAAGAAAGTCATTGCCCAAAACTTCATGATTCGGTCTCCCCAATTGGTTTGCAGTGATCTTTTGAATTTAGCGATTCCCATCCTGAGCTGCAAATCGCCACCTCCGGAATACAATGTTCTCCTTTAGCTTCATTTTGCCGTTTTCTCTTTCCTGTCAATTCAAATTGCGGTTTCACTGTGTGAGGGCCGTTTTTTATATTTCAAATTAAACCAGAGAAACCACAACTTGCCAGAATCGGGATGAGCTGGGCATTGCAAACCTATCTGATCGGCTGCCAGCAGTGGTACGGTTTCAGCTAACCCCCAACCGCCTCATTATCTGTTTTTTGAATCCACATTCATCTTTCAGGCTATTGAACAATTGAAAAAAGGAGTGATTCCATGGGACGCACACGTGTGTTGATTATGGGTGCTGCCGGAAGAGACTTTCACAACTTTAATGTGTTTTTTCGAGACAACGAGGCCTACGAAGTGGTGGCTTTTACCGCCACGCAGATTCCCAACATTGAAGGGCGCAAATATCCGGCGGAACTGGCCGGTAAACTGTATCCCAACGGCATCGATATTTATCCCGAGGACGAGCTGGAGGCCCTGATCGAAAAACTGAGTGTGGAGGAGGTGGTGTTTGCCTATTCGGACGTGGCCTACGATTACGTGATGTCTCGTTCGGCACGGGTCAATCGGGCCGGCGCGGATTTTAAGCTGATGGGCCCGGCTAGAACCATGTTAAAATCCAGCAAGCCGGTAGTGGCCGTTTGTGCGGTGCGAACCGGCTGCGGCAAAAGCCAGACGACCCGGCGGGTAATCGAAATACTTCGCCGGGCGGGAAAAAAAGTCGTGGCCGTGCGGCATCCCATGCCCTACGGCGATCTGGTGGCCCAGCGGGTGCAGCGCTTTGCCAGCATGGAGGACCTGGATCGCTACAACTGCACCATCGAGGAGCGGGAAGAATACGAGCCTCACATCCGGCGAGGGAATGTGGTTTATGCCGGCGTGGACTACGAGGCCATCCTGCGTCAGGCCGAGCAGGAAGCCGACGTCATCGTCTGGGATGGGGGCAATAATGATCTGCCTTTTTTTAAGCCGGATTTACACATTACCCTTGTCGATCCCCATCGGCCCGGCGACGAGCTGTTTTATTATCCTGGCGAAGCCAATCTGCGCATGGCCGATGTGGTGGTGATTAACAAAATCGACACCGCCGAGCCGGAGGATATTCTGGCGGTCCGCGAATCGATCTTCGAGGCCAATCCCGATGCCACGGTGGTGGAAGCAGCCTCTCCCATTTTTGTGGAAGATTACCAGCTGATTAAAGGCAAACGGGTTTTGGCTGTAGAAGATGGCCCCACTCTGACCCATGGTGAGATGACATACGGGGCGGCTGTGGTAGCCGCCGAAAAATTCGGTGCCAGCGAACTGGTGGACCCGCGTCCCTACACCGTGGGCACCATTACGGAAACCTTTGAAAAATACCCCGACATTGGCACCCTCCTCCCGGCCATGGGCTACGGGGAGCAGCAAATTCGCGATCTGGAGGAAACCATCAATCGGACCGATTGCGATGTGGTGATTGTGGGTACCCCCATCGACCTGCGCAAGCTGGTTAAGCTGAACAAACCAGCCGTCCGGGTGACCTACGAATTGCAGGAGATCGGAAAACCCGATCTGGTAGATGCGCTGAGTCCTTTTTTGAAATAAGGAAAGAGATGGATGACCCGGAAAGCTGAAAAGAAAACTGTGGTGGTGGCACTGGGTGGCAATGCGATCACTCAGGCCTTTGAATATGGCAACATACACGAGCAGTTTGCCAACACGCGCCGCAGCCTGGAAGGGGTGGCCGAGCTCATTCGGCTGGGCCATCGGGTGCTGATTACCCACGGCAACGGGCCTCAGGTAGGCAATTACTTGATTCGTGTCGAAGAGGCTCGCCACCTGGTTCCCACACTGCCCCTGGGCATTATTGTGGCCGACACCGAAGGCGGCATGGGCTACATGATTGCCCAGTGCCTGCGCAACATTCTGCACGATCATCACCAGCGCTGCGAAATTGCCTGCCTGGTTACCCAGGTGCTGGTCGATAAGCGCGACCCCTCGATCAAAAATCCCACCAAATTCGTAGGCCCGTTCTACAAAAAGGAGCAGGTACCGGAACTGGTGGAAAAGCGTGGCTGGATCGTGAAGGAAGATCCCGGACGGGGCTGGCGGCGGGTGGTTCCTTCGCCTCGTCCCCTGGCTATTGTGGAGCGCGAGGTGATTCGCCTGCTGGTGCAGAACGAGGTGGTGGTCATTGCCGCTGGGGGCGGCGGGGTCCCCGTGTATGTGGAGGACAACGGCTGGTTGGAAGGGCTGGACGCGGTGATCGATAAGGATCTGGCTTCGGCGGTGCTGGCCAGGGACGTGGGGGCGGAGGAGATGTTCATCTTGACCGGGGTGGAGCGCGTGGCGCTGAATTTCGGTCAACCGGATCAGCAATTTCTGGACCGCATGACGGTGAGCCAGGCCCGGCAATATCTGGCCGAAGGCCAGTTTCCGGCCGGTAGCATGGGCCCGAAAATTCAGGCGGCCATCAACTTCCTGGAAAGCGGCGGGCAACGGGTCGTCATCACTTCCATCGAAAAGTCCATCCACGCCGTTTACGGCCGGGCCGGCACAGAAATTGTCCCCGATCCAACCTAAATGCAGAACCGGTTGGATGGTCTTTTCAACCGTTTTAATTTTAAGCGCTTTTTCAGTCCTTTTCGGGCATTGCGGCCGATTCTGCCGAATATCTGGATGAGGCTTTAACCGATTTGCCCTCCAGGACGCCGACGGATGCTCAAGAAGAGGACGGGGAGGGAAGGGCGTTTTCATGGAAAGCTGCACAGGAAAAGGAGACAGGTGATGAACATTCATGAATATCAGGCCAAAGACATTCTTCGCCGCTATGGTGTGGCGGTACCTCGGGGCAAGGTCGCTTTTACTCCCGAGGAAGCCCGTCGGGCGGCCGAAGAACTGGGAGGAGAGGTGTTTGTCGTCAAAGCTCAGATCCACGCCGGAGGCCGGGGCAAGGCCGGGGGTGTGAAGCTGGCCCGCAGTGTGGACGAGGTGGAGTCCCTGGCCCGGCAGATGCTGGGCATGAAACTGGTGACCCACCAGACCGGTCCCGAGGGCAAGGTGGTTCATCGGCTGCTCATCGAAGAAGGCATCGACATTGCCCGGGAATTGTACCTGGGCATTGTGCTGGATCGGTCGATGTCCAAGCTGGTGTTCATGGCTTCCACCGAAGGCGGTGTGGAGATCGAGAAAGTGGCCGCGGAACATCCAGAGGCCATCTTCAAAGAGTATGTTGAGCCGGCCATTGGTCTGCAGCCTTACCAGGCCCGGCGCCTGGCATTCCGGCTGGGGCTCTCCGGCGCTCAGGTGAAAAATGCGGTCAAGTTCATGCTCAGCCTGTATCAGGCTTTCGTCGATACCGATGCCTCCCTGGCCGAGATCAATCCGCTGGTGGTTACCGGCAGCGGCGAGGTACTGGCCCTGGACGCCAAAATGAATTTCGACGACAATGCCCTTTACCGGCATCCAGACATCCAGGACATGCGGGACCTGGAAGAAGAAGATCCCCTGGAAGTGGAGGCCTCCAAATACCATCTCAATTACATTAAGCTGGACGGCAATGTGGGCTGTATGGTGAACGGCGCCGGCTTGGCTATGGCTACCATGGACATTATCAAGCTGGCAGGCGGTATGCCGGCCAACTTCCTGGATGTGGGAGGCGGCGCCAGCGTGGAGACCGTCCGCAACGGATTCCGCATCCTGCTTTCCGATCCCAACGTGAAAGCCGTGCTGGTGAATATTTTTGGTGGCATTGTGCGCTGCGACCGGGTGGCTCAGGGGATCATCGAAGCCGCCAAGAGCATCGACATCACTGTTCCCATGGTTATTCGCCTGGCGGGAACCAATGCCGAGGAAGCCGCCCGGCTGCTCCAGGAATCCGGCATGAACTTCGAAGTGGCCACCAATCTGGAGGAGGCTGCCCAGAAGGTGGTTAAGCTGGCTCAAGCACAATAAACCTGGCTGAAAACGAGAGGACAAACCATGAGTGTCATCGTTGACGAACATACCCGAGTGGTGGTGCAGGGTATTACCGGAAAAGAAGGATCCTTCCATGCTCAGCAGATGATTGAATACGGAACCAAGGTAGTGGCCGGGGTCACGCCCGGGAAAGGGGGCATCCTGTTTAACGATTCGGTGCCCGTTTTCAATACCATGGAGGAAGCGGTCCGGGAGACCGGCGCCAACGTTTCGGTGATTTTTGTGCCGCCACCGTTTGCGCCCGATGCCATTTACGAGGCCGCCGATGCCGGCGTGGAAACGGTGGTCTGTATTACCGAGGGCATTCCCGCCCGGGATATGGTTCAGGTGTACAATTACTTGAAGGGCACCGGCACTCGACTGATCGGCCCCAACTGTCCAGGGGTCATCTCACCGGGCAAGTGCAAGGTGGGCATCATGCCCGGCTTTATTCACCATCCAGGTACGATAGGGGTGATCAGCCGGAGCGGCACGCTGACCTACGAGGCGGTGGACCAAATTACCCGCCAGGGTTTGGGTCAATCCACCTGCATTGGGATTGGCGGTGATCCGGTGATCGGTACCCGCTTCATCGATGCCCTGAAGTTATTTAAAGAGGATAAGGAAACCGAAGCGGTGGTGCTGATTGGGGAAATCGGGGGCAGC
>RFHE01000132.1 GCA_003696445.1 Calditrichota bacterium
GCCCTGCTGCCGGATTGTTGCCGGTAGAAGGCTGCTGCGGCAAGCAGAAATCTTTCCGCCTCCCGGAAACGCCCCTCTTTCAGCAGGCAGTGCCCCAGGGCCTGTCTGGCGGCCATGGTAAGCGCATGGGTTTCCCCGAACACGGTTCTTCGCGTAGCCAGCGCCCTGCGCAGCACCGGTTCGGCTTCCTTCATCCGCCCCTGTGCCGTCAGGGTTTTCCCTAATTCCAGCTCGACGGCGGCCATGTTCGGGTGTTGCTCATCGTGGGCTTCGCGCAGAATGGCCATCGCTTCGCGGAGGCAGCGCTCGGCCTGGCCGTACCGATGCCACTGGCGGTACAGGCTGCCCAGGTTTCGGAGTGGATTGGCCACCTGCGGGTGGTGCTCGCCAAGTAAGCGGCGGTGCAGTGCCAGCGATTGCTGGTACAGGCTTTCCGCTGCCAGAAACTCCCTCTGGGCCGCTTTGATCCGGGCCAGGTTGTTCAGAATCACAGCCTCATCGGGGGTAGGCTTACTCCCCTGATCCCGGAGCAACCTCAGGACTTGCTGGTAAATCGCCGCCGCTTCCTTCAATTTGTTCTGGCGTCGCAACACAATGGCCAGATTGTTCCGTGCCGCCACGGCTTGCTGGGTGTGTTCCCCCTCAATTTTCTTGGACAGAGCCACCGCCCGGCGAAACATCTGCTCCGCGGCTGGATAGTTGCCCATGTCCGCCAGAAGGGTAGCAAAGGCGTTCACCACCTCCCCTTCCACATCCGGGCTCCGGGGTGCCATGCGCGGCAATGCGGCCAGTGCCTGGCGGTACAGGGTATCCGCCTGTGCAAACCGCCCCATGTAGTGGTAGGTCATGGCCAGGTTGTTCAGTGCGCGGATGACTTCCGGCCGGGTTTCTGGATAGGCCTGCCGGTTTAGATCCAGGCAATGGCGAAAGCTGACCAGCGCGGAATCGTAGTAGCCCAGGTCCAGGTAGGTGAGGCCGATGGTTCGGTAAATTTCGGCTTTAACCGCCGGATCTGCCTTCATCTCCGCCGGCAGCTCTCGCGAGGCCTGCTGGAGCACCTCCACCACGGTTACGTCTTTTCCCGACTCGTAGGGATCGGCGGCGCTGAGCATATTCTGCAAAAATTCCACCACGCGCTGCGCCTTGGCGGCTTCCCGATCGGCCTGGTCGCGCTCCCGACGGGCAATTTGGGCCTGCCACCAGATGCCGGCCGTCCCTGCCAGCACCGCCAGAACCAGCAGGGTACCCATGAGCACCCCGGCCCGATGCCGGCGCACGAAGCGAGAGAACCGGTAGCCGAGACTGTCCTGGCGGGCGGTGACCGGCAAACCACGCAGATGGCGGCGAATATCGTTAGAAAGCCGCTCCACCGAACTGTACCGCCGCCAGGGCTCCTTGCGCAGGGCCATCAGGACGATGTTATCCAGGTCGCCAGCCAGGCGCCGGCGCCAGCGGCGGGGATTTTTCTGCGCAACCGGGGGCAGGGGTAGCTCATCCCCTTGCTCGGAGGCTCCGGCAACGAACGCTGTACTGGGCCGGGTGGGGATGGTCTGGCAGACCACCCGCTCAATTTCAGCCGGCGTGCGGCTGGCAAAGCGGTACGGCAACCGTCCGGCAAGCAACAAATAAAGCAACACACCCAGCGAGTAAACATCGCTCAGGGTGGAAATGTGTTCCCCTTTTACCTGCTCGGGGCTGGCAAATTCCGGGGTCAGCCAGTGCAGTCCGGCTCGGGTGAGCTGGGTTTTCTCCTCCTCCTGTTCCGGGGTAAGGATGCGCGAAATACCGAAGTCCACCAGTTTCGGGGTGCCATCCCCGGTCACCAGGATGTTGCCCGGCTTGATGTCCCGGTGTACCACCAGGTGGCGGTGGGCATGCTCCACCGCTTCACAGACTTTCAGGAAAAGGGCCAGGCGGGCGTCGATATCCAGTTGTTTTTCGGCGCAGTAGCGGTCGATGGGAATCCCCTCCACATACTCCATGACCAGGTAAGGGATGCCTTCTTCGGTGGTGCCGCCGTCCAGCAGGCGGGCGATGTTCGGGTGGTTCAGGCTGGCCAGGGTTTGTCGTTCCAGGCGGAAGCGTTCCAGCAGGGGAGCAGTGGCCAAGGCTGGCTGCAACACTTTGATGGCCACCAGGGCCTCGAACGCCTGATCGTCCCGTTGCCCCAGGTACACGGTCCCCATGCCTCCTTGCCCCAGCAGGGCAATGATCCGATAGGCGCCGACGCGCCGGCCGATCCAATCGGCCTCCCGGGCGGGGACCCCGGCCAGGATGGCCTGAAAATCCTCGTCCGGGTGTGCCAGAAACTCCTGCCCGACTGCATGCGCAGCCAGCATGCGGATTACCGCTTCCCGTAAGGCGGAATCCTGGCCGCAGCGTTGCTCAACAAAGCCCCGGCGTTCCTTTTCGGGAAGCCGGAGAGCCTGTTCAAAAATCCGGCGAATGGTTTGCCACTGTTCCCGCTTCATCGACGCGTCCCTTGCTGAAGCCGTCTGTTGCAACCGCCAGGGCACCGAAGGCACAGAGGAAAGCGCGTCCCTGCAGGTTCCACCTGGTGATTACTGGCCTTTCTGATCTTCCAGCTGTGCGTAGAGCCAGGCACGGGCCGCCTGCCAGTCCCGCTTAACCGTGGCGGGGGAAACATTCAGCGCTCGTGCCGTTTCTTCGATGGTGAGCCCGGAAAAATAACGCAACTCCACCACTTGGGCAGCCCGTGGATCCAGTTCCGACAGACGATCCAGGGCCTGGTCCAGCGCCAGCAACGCTTCCGATTTTTGAACCGCCACAAGGGCCTCTTCCTCCAGGGGGAGGGCCGTCGCACCGCCGCCTCGCTTGGAGGCCTTGCGGCGTTTGGCGTAATAGACCAGAAACTGGCGCATGGCCCGGGCGGCAATGGCAAAAAAATGAGAGCGGTTCTGAAAGGAAAGCTGCGACTCATCGACCAGCCGAAGGTAAGCTTCGTGAACCAAATCGGTGGTCTGGAGGGTTTTCCGGTGCGATTCGCCGCGCAGGTAGCCGGAGGCCAGGCGACGCAGTTCCTGATACACCAGCGGGAAGAGCGTTTCCAGCGCCTGTTGGTTACCCCCGCTGTAGGCCAGGAGTAACCGGGTGACTTCTTGTTTCGGGTCCGCCGCCATAAAGTCAAAACAAAATAAAAATTGTGCGGCTTAATGCCAACAAAATTCCCTCTGTTACCGGCTTCAATTTGCCCGGATTAAGGCCACTTCTTGCCCGGTACCAGCCATTACGGTCCTCGCCTCATGAACCGATTTGCCATTGAATTTTCCCTTTAAAAGTAAAGGGTTCGAGGAAGGGA
>RFHE01000133.1 GCA_003696445.1 Calditrichota bacterium
CAAGTGGATATCTGGAAATAACTCCTGTTCCAAAGGTTTCTCAGACAGGGTCCCATTTGTCGGGGTGTCTTGTGCCGGGCTATGTACTTCCGCCGCTTCGGATTGGTTAAGAAGCATATGGAGGTCCCGCTCGGTAAGCGCTCGCTGGTGCAGGGTTACTTTGCCCCGCACACTGCCCTGAATTTTAGCCAGGGCCTGTGAGGCATCCACGCCACCCCAGAAAGCCTCTTGAACGTTGCCGGCTTGAAGCATAAGGACGCCCTGTCCTTGCTCGTTTTCAACCACCAGGCAGCCCGAAAACGCCGCCTGTTGCAGTGCAGCCAACACGTTCCCGATGGGCCTTTCGTCCAGATGAAGGGAGATGGCTGGATAGTAGCCCGGCAGCAAGGCTTCGGTTTCCGGAGGGCGGCTGTGCAGAAATATCCTGCCGAGCAACTCGCAGGAATCGAGTGCCCCGTTGTAGAAATGAATCGGTCCGAATTCTTGCGCCGCAGCGTATTCAGCGCCTTCTGCCTCCGGGAATCCCAGAACCAAAACCGGTAACCCCTCCCCTTTTGTAACCGCGCTGACCTGGTCCAGGAAAACGCCCCAATCCTTCTGGGCGGAATAGCTGCCGTAATTGGCAATAACCAGATGTGGATGAACCTGCTCCACAAAGCGGTGTGAAACTTCCTCCAGAGCCTCCCTCACCACAACAGCGCAACCCCAACGGTTAAGCTGCAGCACCAGAGCGGCAATGGTCGAAGGATCCCGATCGACAAGCACAACGGTTGGATAAGGCACGTTTCCTCCTTACGCAGTCAGATGCCATCAAATCCCTTTGATTCATTACAAAGCATCGGTTGGACGGTGCAATTCTTTACCTTTAATGAGAAGGCTCTAACTGCATTATCTGTATATGTGGCTATGCGTATATGTTGTTATCCGGAATGCCGCGCCTTTTCGACAAAATAGCGGTGGATGGCCGCCTCCTCAGTCAGCTCGGGATGGAAGGTGGCCACCAGAATATGGCCCTCTTCGGCCATTACCACATCTTCGCCATGCCAACCCAGAGGCCGGACACCGGGACCCAGTTCCACTATTTTGGGCGCTCGAATAAAGACGCCCTCGGTCTCCAGGGAGGTTCCATTCAATTGAATCCGAACCCGGTCGATAAAGGAGTCGATCTGGCGCCCGTACGCATTGCGTTCCACCGAGATATCGATCAGCCCCAACGTTTCCAGCGGATAGTTGGTCACCCGTTTGGCCAACACAATCAGACCGGCACAGGTGCCGAACACAGGCCGTTCTCGGGCAAAATCGCGGATGGCCTGGTAAAGAGAAACGGCTTTTAGCAATCGAATAAAGGTGGTGGATTCGCCTCCCGGAATAATCAAACCGGAGCATTGGGTTAATTGATCCGGTTTCCGAACCAGTTGGACCTCCACACTCAGCCTGGCCAGTGCCTTGCTGTGAAGTTCGAAATCGCCCTGAAGCGCAAGGATGCCTATTTTCATGGAGCTTACCAGCCTCTGGTTTGGAGCAGCTCTTCTTCCTTGAGCTGGGCAATATCGATGCCTTTCATAGGGGCCTTGATGCCCTCGGAGACGCGAGCAATCAGGTCGAAGTCCATATAGTGGGTCGTGGCCATGACGATGGCTTTAGCCCGGGCAGGTGGATCTTCGGATTTAAAGATACCGCTGCCCACAAATACTGCCTCGGCACCCAGTTGCATCATCAAGGAAGCGTCTGCCGGTGTGGCAATGCCACCGGCAGCAAAGTTGGGCACTGGTAAGCGTCCGTTCTCTTTCACGTAGCGCACCAGTTCCACCGGCGCACCGATCTGTTTTGCATAGGCCACCAGCTCTTCGTCCAGCAAGGTGGTTATTCGCCGAATCTCGCTCTGCACGGCCCGCATGTGGCGGACGGCTTCCACAATATTTCCTGTTCCCGCTTCGCCTTTGGTCCGCAACAGGGCGGCGCCTTCGGCAATGCGGCGTAGGGCTTCGCCAATGTCCCGGCAGCCACAAACAAAGGGGATTTTGAATTTGTGCTTGTCGATATGGTGGGCTTCATCGGCCGGGGTGAGCACTTCGCTCTCGTCAATAAAATCCACCCCAATCGCTTCCAGCACCTGTGCTTCAGCGAAATGGCCGATCCGGCATTTTGCCATCACCGGAATGGACACTGCCTCCTGAATTTCGCGAATCAACTTGGGATCGCTCATGCGGGCCACCCCACCCTGTGCCCGGATGTCCGCTGGGATGCGTTCCAGCGCCATTACGGCCACTGCCCCGGCGTCCTCGGCAATCTTGGCCTGCTCGGCGTTGGTCACATCCATGATCACCCCGCCTTTAAGCATCTCGGCCAGGCCCACTTTTAGTTTGTAATCCTTGTCCTGTAGCATGTCCGTTTTCTCCTTTTTCCTAATCTATTCAATTTAATTTAGAACCTGGGTAACGGGAAGTCAATCGTTTCCCTGCCCTGCCCCACGCAGTTGCCGGAGAGGTGACCCAGGGCGAATTATTTCCCCGGAACCCGGGTGACGGCATTACGAATGCCCTTTCCCGCGAACATATCCACAAATTGGCGGGCAATCTGAACGGCCACATTTTCCTGAGCCTCGCGCGTGGAAGCGCCGATATGGGGCGTGCAGATGACCCGGGGGTGTTCAACGAGCCGAAAATCGGTGGGGGGTTCCTGTGCGTAAACGTCTAGGGCAGCCGCCGCCACCTTGCCGCTTTCCAGGGCCTGCAACAGGGCCGCTTCGTTAACAATGCCCCCACGACTGCAATTGATGAAGTAAACCCCGTCTTTCATGTGTTCGAACTGCGGAGCATCGACAAAATTTACGGTTTCCGGTTTTTTGGTCAGGTGAACAGAGACAAAATCGGAAGTGGACAGCACCTCGTCGAGATCCGCCCGCAGTTCCAGGCCGTCCTGGTCGGTGAGGTTTTTGCGGATTTTGGGATCGAAATATTGAACTTGCATTCCCAGGGCCAGGCATTTCTGGCCGCAGGTTCGGCTTACCCGACCATAGCCGAGAAAGCCAACCATTTTCCCCTCCAGCTCGGTACCCTGAAATTTTTTCTTCTCCCATTTTTGTGCTTTTAAAGAACTGATGGCCGCGAACAGGTTGCGGGAGAGAGCAAACATAAACCCGAGGGTCAGTTCGGCAACGGCATTGGTATTGCCACCTGGAGTATTCATGACGACGATGCCCCGTGCCTCGGCGGCTTTCAGGTCGATGTTGTCCACACCGGATCCCGCCCGGCCGATGACTTTCAGATTCCGAGCGGCCTCGATGATTTCGGCGGTCACTTTGGTGGCACTGCGCACAATCAGTCCGTCATATTCGCCAATGATGGCCTTGAGCTCCTCGGGCGAGAGCCCCGGTTTTTCGTCCACCTGATGACCGGCCTCCTTCAAAATTTGCGCACACAGTGGGGACGTTTTGTCGGAAATCAAAATTTTCATTGGCTTTTCCTCCTGAATGCTGAAAGTTCTTCGTTTTATTCCTGTGGTCCGTAGTTTTCGGGCAATGTTAAATTACGAAAAACAGGCCGGTTTTTTCAATCATTCAAGCACTCTTCCGGTTGCCGGGTGCAGTTACACCTGTTCGAACCAGCAGGTGCCATCCCAGCACGAGCCCAATCCAGAATAAACTGTAGGGAAGCACGGCTGCAATGGTTTGACCCACGACGCCCGGCAGGTTGAACGTCAACTGGCCAAAGGCCCCAGCACTGGCACACCCTCCTCCACCCGGCTGGCTGGTTGTTTTTGTCTCAAACACGCGGGAAACGCCCAC
>RFHE01000134.1 GCA_003696445.1 Calditrichota bacterium
CAGGCGCAGCGGACGATTGGGCAGGTAAACAACGGTCAGCGTCAGCGTAGTGGTGTTGCCGAAAAAGTCGGCTACTTCCAGGCGCAACCGGTTTGCGCCCGGCCGCAAACTGCGGGCGTCCAGCAGGCCTCCGCCGGGCGGGGTTGGCCCGTAAAAGGCAAGTCGGTTGGCCGGGTGACGAAAAAAGTTGTGAAAAATGCCCAGGCCTCGCCGCCACAGGCTGAAATTTTTGTCCACCTCCACGTAGCGGGTGGTCTGGTAGCTGAACCGGTCGTATTGAACTTGATAGATCAGAGAGTCGTTGGCCCAGAGGCTGGCCCGGTAAAAATCCAGCCGATTGTTGACCCCGTCGGCCCGGTCGAAGGTTTGGGCCGCCAGGTAAGCCCGGCCGGTCAGGTAAATGGGCTGGTCCAGCGAAAGGGTCTGCTGCACTGGAAGGTTGAGAAACAGGGTGTCTGGTTTAAACTGAACCGCCGACGCCGCGCAAACCGGGATAATCGCCAGCCGGGTAACGCCGGGTGGAATGCGATCTGCGATGGTGTGACGGTAGAACGGCAGCGGGTTAATCGGGCGATTGCGGGCATCGCGCAGCTCGAAGTGCAGGTGAGGCACGCCGATGCCGGTCTCGCCGGTGTAGCCGAGCAGTTGCCCCCGCTTGACGGGAAATTGTCCCGGCCGGGGAAACCAGTCCAGGCGGTTTTTTCGGGCCGCCATGCGCAGCGAGTCGGTCACCCGGGTGAGCGGTTCGTTGAAACCGCTCAGATGGGCGTAAACGACAATGCGACCATCCCTCAACTTCAGATAAACGGCCTTTCCATAGCCGGTTGCCCCGATCCGGATGCGGTACACATAGCCGTCGTCGATGGCAAAAATCCGGTAGCCGGTCTTGTTCCAGGTTTTGATGTCGATGGCGGCATGGTAATGGCGCGGGCGAAATTCGCAGAACGTGCTGGTCAGGTGGGTGCTGGCATCGGTCGGCCAAAGGTAAGGCTCCGGGCTGGAAGCCTTCTGAGCACCGGCCGACGCCACCCAGGCGGCCAACCCCAGCAGGACAAGCAAAAATTGTTTCATGATCGCTACAGGCTTTGTTTTAAGAGGGGCCAATATAAAGGGAAAGCCGGCGGGCTGCCAGAGAAAATGCGAGCGGCGGTGTTCAACGGCGCCTGGCCAGGACCTGTTCCACAATTTCGGCCAGTTCTTTCAAATTCAGCGGCTTGCGCAGAAAGGCTTCGATATCCAGTTGAAAAATTTCCTCCGGGCGATAAAGGTGGGAAAAACCGGTGATGAGGATGACCGGGAAATCGGGATTTTCCTGCTTCAACGTGCGGGTCAGCTCCAGGCCGGTCATGCCGGGCATTTCCACATCGATGATGGCCAGCGCCGGTTGACGGGTGCGGAAAATGTCCAGGGCTTCGAATCCGTTTTTAGCCCGGGTCACCGTGTGGCCGTAAAAAATCAACGCCTCGGACAGCGTATCCAGCAAATCCGCATCGTCGTCGGCAATCAGTAAATGGGCCATTCTGTTCGGTGTTGTTTTTAGAGCCTGTCGTTTGCGGGGGCAGAGCGTTTCCCGCGCCGTTCAGGACACCCGTTTCCCGGGCGCGACCGGCGCATCGGTGGTCAGCAACACAAGCCGGTCCTCGTCCTGCACAGCCAGCAACATGCCCTGGGATTCCACCCCCCGAATGGTGGCCGGCTTCAGATTGGCCACCACCACAATGGTTTTGCCCACCAGCTGTTCCGGCTGATAATGCTGGGCAATCCCGGCCACCAGCTGGCGCTTTTCGGTGCCCAGGTCGATTGTCAATTTCAGCAACTTTCTGGCTCCCGGAATGGCTTCTGCTGCCAGCACCCGGGCGGTACGCAGATCAATCTGCCGGAAGGTGTCGATATCGATCAGGGTCTGCTCCTGGCCCGCTTCCTGCGCTGCAGCGGGAGGGGGTTGCTCGCTGCTCAGGGCCTGATGGAGCCGGTCGATTTCGCGTTCAATCACCTCATCGGGAATCTTTTGAAACAGGATGCTCGGTTTGTCCAGCACGTGGCCGGCGGGCAGGGTGGCCTGGCCGATCTCCTCCCAGCGCGCCTGCGCAAAAGGCCGATCCATGTTGAGCATGGTCCAGAGCTTCTGGCTGGTAAAGGGCAGGAACGGTTCCATCAGAATCGACAGCCAGTAGGTGGTCTGGCAGCACAGATTGAGGGTGGTGGCGCAGCGCTCGGGGTCGGACTTTCGCGTTCGCCACGGCTCCTGGTCGTTAAAATACTTGTTGGCGGCCCGGGCCAGGTCCATGAACAGCCGGGTGGCTTCTTTAAAGCGAAACTGGTCCAGCATGTCGCCCACCAGTTCGGCCAGCTCCCGGGCGGTCTGCTGCAGTTGCTGGTCGGCCTCGCTCAGGGGACCGGCCGGGGGGACTTTCCCTTCAAAGTAGCTGTGGACGAAGCGCAGGGTACGATTGACAAAATTGCCCAGGATGTCGGCCAGTTCGTTGTTGTGCCGGGCCTGAAACTCGCGCCAGGAAAAATCGGCGTCCCGGGTCTCCGGCATGTTGATGGCCAGCGTGTAGCGCAGCGAATCGGGATCGAATTTGTCCAGGTAATCCTTCAGCCAGACCGCGTAGCCCCGACTGGTGGAAAATTTGTTGCCTTCCAGATTCAAAAATTCATTGGCCGGGACGTTGTCCGGCAGGACGTAGCCGCCGTAGCCCATCAGCATGGCCGGAAAGATGATGGCGTGAAAAACAATGTTGTCCTTGCCGATAAAGTGAATCAGCCGGGTGTTTTCCGCGTCCAGCCAGTAGTCCTTCCAGCGATCGGGCTGGCCGATCTGTTCAGCCCACTCCTTGGTGGCGGAAATGTAACCGATGGGTGCCTCGAACCACACGTAGAGCACCTTTTCCCGGGCCTCTTCCAGGGGTACCGGCACGCCCCATTGCAGATCCCGGGTCACGGCCCGGGGTTCCAGCCCTTCGCGAAACCAGTTCTTGCAAAAATTGATCACGTTTTCCCGCCAGTGGGTTTTGCTGTTAATCCAGGCCTCCAGGCGGGGCTGAAATTCGTTCAGTTTGAAAAAATAGTGAAAGGTTTCCCGGATGACCGGTTTGCTGCCACAGATTTTGCAGCGCGGCTCAATCAGCTGGGTGGGTTCCAGCCACTTGCCGCACTTTTCGCACTGATCCCCACGGGCACCCGGCTCGCCACAGTAAGGACAGATACCCTCAATGTAGCGGTCGGCCAAAAACATCCGGTCGGTCTCACAGTAAAACTGCTGAATGGTTCGTTTTTCCATGTACCCTTTCTTGTAAAGGGTCAGGAAAAAGTCCTGGGCGGTCTGGTGGTGAATGGGGCGCGATGTTCGGGAAAAATTGTCGAAACTCATCCCCACGCGGCGGAAAGTCTCCTTGATGTCCTGATAGTAGTAATCCACCACCTGCTGGGGCGTTTTACCTTCCTTTTCGGCGGTGATGGTGATGGGCACCCCATGCTCGTCGGTGCCACACATGTAGATGACGTCACGCTTTTTCAGGCGGCAGTAGCGGACAAAGATATCGGCCGGCAGGTAGGCCCCGGCCAGATGCCCAAGATGAATGGGACCGTTGGCGTAGGGCAGAGCACTGGTTACCAGATATTTTTCGTGGTTGGCCAACTGTATTCCCCCTCCCCGCTTAGACGGCTTCGGCGGGAAGAATTTCCTCCCGGTTGAAGCGTTCAATTTCGTCGTTTTCCAGCCGCACGTACAGCTGTGCGTTGAAAATATCGATTTTGTCCACCTTACCGGTGCCTTTGGGGGTTTTTACCCGGGCGTGAATTCGCGGATAGCGTGCCAGTTCTTCCAGATAGAAATCCCGTTCATAGGCCAGGCAGCATTTCAAGCGCCCGCACACTCCGGTGAGCCGCGAGGTGTTCATGGGCAAGAGTTGGTCTTTGACGTACTGGATGGAGATGTTTTCGAATTTTTTCAGAAACAGGGTGCAGCAAAGGCGGCATCCACACACGTCGTAGCCATCCACGTGCCGGGCGGCATCGCGAACCCCGATCTGGCGCAATTCGATGCGGGTTTTAAAATGGCCGGCCAGATCCCGAACCAGCTTGCGGAAATCCACCCGGTGGGGGGCGGTGAAATAGAAGGTCAGTTTTTTGTGGTCCAGTTGATACTCCGCATCCACCAGATTCATGTTCAGGCCGTGGCGGAAGATTTTCTTTTTACAAATTTTAATGGCCTCCTCCTCCAGCCGTCGATTTTTTTCCAATTGTTCCAGCTCCTCGTCGCTGGCCTTACGCATCACATTGGCCAATTTCTCTTCCTCGGCCTGTTCGGGGCGAAGAAAAATTTTGCCCAAATTGACCACCTTGCCAATGTCCTCACCCTTGTCGGCTTCCACAATAACGTATTCACCGGGTTTAAGGGTAAATCCGACCGGATTGCTGTAAATGCCGATGCGGCCGGCTTTAAAGGCAACCTCTACCAGTTCTGTATTCATCTTTCCGCGCCTCAGCTTGGTTACTGTTTTTTCAGTACTTGATTTAGTTTAATGGCCAGTTCCAGTAAAATCAACATGGGAGTAAAATTGCGCGGGTCTTCCAGTTGTTGGAGGGCCTGTTCCACCAGCCAGACGGCCTGTTCCACATCCAGGGTTGGGAGGAACTGAATGAAGCGCTGGAGGTTGTCGGCCAGGTCGGGGTTGTTCAGGTGCTGGTTCTGGGGAAGGTGGGCACGCAAGTGGAGTACATCCTGAAACCAGAGCAGAAGGAACCACAGAAAGGCCCGGGCAGGCTCCCTCTGGCGGGCTTGGGCAATGGGCTCTAATAACTGAAGCAGCTCGTGGGCGCGGTTGATCAGCACCGCCTTGCGCAGGAAATCTACCGCCAAATCCCGGTATTCCAGCAGATCTTCTTCCAGAAAGTCCTGGGCCCGTTTCAGGTTGTTCTGGCTAAGGCGCAGCACCAGTTGCAGGCGACCGGCGGGCTCGTCGGGGTACAACCGTTGCAGCACGGCCAGAGCCTGGGGCTCGGGCAGGGGCGAAAAGCGCAGAATTTGGCAGCGGGAGCGCACCGTAGGCAGCAGGCGGTGCAGGTTGGCGGTGGTCAGGATCAGAAGCAGATTGGGCGGTGGTTCTTCCAGTAATTTGAGCAGCGCATTGGCCGCCTCCGGCCGCATCTGCTCGGCCTGACTGATTAAAAAGACCTTTCGCCGGCCTTCGGCCAGGTGAAAGCCAGCCTCTTTTTTCAACCGGCGGATGGTGTCGATACCGATAAACACATTTTTCCCCGGGAAGCGGATCCGGGCATAGGGGTTCCGGGACAGCAGGGCAAAGACACGCTGCAGTTCCTCATCGCTGCGCTTGCTTTCCGCCGGTGTGGGGAAAATCCACTGGACGTCGGGATGGGTGAAGCGGGCGATTTTCTGGCAGG
>RFHE01000135.1 GCA_003696445.1 Calditrichota bacterium
AGCTTCAGCTTGCAGGTATGGCTTTCAATGAACCCTTTTTGCGGGTCATTCAGGAAAGGTGTTACTTTGTGAAACTCTGGCTTTCCGTGCCATTTTCAGTTGAAGCGAGTCCTGCCCTTGCAGGAGGAGCGGAATGGAGAAATCTCAGGAGAGATGTCTCGACTCGCCCCGCTGGCGCGGGGCTCGCTCGACATGACATTTCTTGGGAAATACTTCCTTGCTAAAAATCCGTGTCCATCCGCGTGTATCCGCGGCTAAAAACTTTTAAAAAACCAACCGCGGATTGACGCATATACCCGCGGAAAAATTTTTTCCTGCAAGACCAGACATTCATTCTCTCCGTCGACGATTTCTCAAGCACCAACTTCGTAGAAGTTGCATTATTGTAGCAGGGCAATTTACATTCCCCATATTGCCACATCCCTGTAGGGGATGAATAAACAGGCATTGTGGCATTATTCATCCCCTACGGGGATGTCTTTTTATTTAGGCGTTTCCTAGGGCTACAATAATGAAGCCTCTACGAGGCTTGTTCAAAAAAACCGTTTTCAACATTGGCTATTTTTTCAACTGCGGATTAAGGTGGCTTTTTTCGGATAGGCCCGCGAAACACGCGAAACAAACAAAAGGAAAGGATACCTAAAGCGCCTGCAATCCTTTGGTTGGGTAGCCCCGAAGGGGCGACACATCGGTAGCCCGGGGTAACGCCCCGGGGCACAGGCGGCACCCCCCAAAGAACAAAAAGCCCCAGAGGGGCGACATATCGGTAACCAAGGGTGCACCCACAGAACCCGGAGCCCCGGAGGGGCGGCAACTTTTTTCAAGGTACTGTTATTAACACCGCGGCTTCAGCCCGGTGGGAAAGGAACAATCACCTAACCAAACGCCAACCGTTTCAACGGTTTCTTGGATGCTCGGGAGTGATGCCTGCGCAGAAAAAACCTGAAATTGTGTAACCGTTTCAACGGTTTATCCGGGCACCCTGCCTGCCGCGTTCCCGTGCCCTGAGATCCTTCTCCGCCGCCCTGCAGGTGCGAAGCACTGCTAAGGATGATGCCAAAACAGTGGCCGGCCCCGGCAGGCTTCCGCCCCCTTTAATCTTTTGTCTTAATTTTTTTTCTTTTGTCTTTTCCCCTTTCCCGCGGCACTCCGATTCCAGGTACTTACCGCTCCCTGACCATTTGTGCGCTCAGGGCCGCATCGATGCGCGCCACCGTTTCCTCCAGATGGGCCCGGGTGTAGGCATCCAGACCCTCCTGCTGCAGGGCAGCCTGCGCCTGTTGCTTGATGGCCACCAGATCCGCACGGGCCAGGGTAATTGCATCGTGGGGCAGCAGGGGGGATTCTCCCACCAGCATGTCCACCAGAATGCTCAGGTGCATCCGCTGCAGCTCCCGCCGAAAGCTGTTCACATTGCGCGGTTGCTTCAACTCACTCCAGATGGCCTCCCGCAGGGTGGTGAACAGCTCGGCCATGGTGAAGGTCTTTTCCCCTTTCGCAAAGCGCAGCTCGTTGTCCTGTACCCGTTGCAGCACCAGAAAATCGTACAGCCGGTACAGCGCGGCCGCCTGAATCACCTGCACGATGCCGTGAATGGGGTAATCCAGGCGGAGCATGCGAAACACGGTGCCTTCAAAATCCCAGAAGCGCTCCGGCGCCAGTTTGTTCAACAGGTCCGGCGAAAATTGAAAGGCATCCTCGGCAAACAGGCGATCGATGACAAACTTCAGGGCGGCACGCTGCTTTTCGGCCGGCACCACCTCAAAGGGCGGGCGCCCACCCGGATCGCCGATGTGATCCCGGTGCATGTACAGGCCGCCCACGTAGCGGGGAATGGTCAGCGCAGCCAGCAGGTATTCGCCCAGCCCCTGGCTGAAGACCAGGCGGAATTTCTGATACCGGGCCCCTTTCTTTTCAAACTTCTCCGGAATTTTCTCCCACAGCTCTCGGGCCATACTTATCCGCTGCTGGTAGTAGGCCAGCGGGTCGCTGCTCAGGTCGTAGGGACTGACCGTTGGGTCCACGCCACGGGTGGACAGCCCGAAGGCGTCCTCGTCGGTGGCATATTGTAGCTTGGGGTCGGCCACCCGGCTGGCAATCTTCTCCAGCATTTCTTTTTCCGATTGTTTCGACCCCGGCTCCAGCGGCCGGTAGGCGTATTCAATGGCCCAGTAATCGTAGGGACCCGGCTCGGTCTGAAAATAGCTGCCTTGGGGCTTTCCCTCGGGCGCCAGATTCACCGGATTGTAGTCCATCACCGATCCGGAAATGCCTTTCCGGCGGGTAAACTGGGGATCGAGCAATTTCTCCGGAGGGACCACCGAACTGGCTTTAAAATTGTGGCGCAGGCCCAGGGTGTGGCCCACCTCGTGCAGCACCAGATCCACCAGCCCGTCGTGAATAAACTGTTTCAGGTTTTCCGGATCGTCCTCCACCAGGCCGCGGGCCACCAGCAGGCTCCATCCGAACCCCATCTGATGCATCAGGCCGCTGCTGTAGGTGCAGCGCAGGGGAAAGCCCGATTGGTCTGTGCCACCGGTCCACTCCCATTCCGGCCAGTGCTGCAGATCCCGCGCGGCCGTCCAGTGCAGTGGAGTGACGAATTCATCGAATTCCCGATAGTAGAAGCGCAGAAAATCCGC
The DNA here is from genome assembly GCA_003696445.1 of Calditrichota bacterium. Lineage (GTDB taxonomy): Bacteria > Calditrichota > Calditrichia > RBG-13-44-9 > J042 > J042. The sequence goes on from RFHE01000135.1 coordinate 2,643, forward strand.
GCTGATGCGCACATCGGCATCGTAAATCTGGCCGTTGAACGGGTTGGCCCGCGAGGGACCCACCGCATAACCGGCCCCCGGGGTCACAATCCAGCGAATCACGTTGTAGCGCACATCGGCCGGATCCCAGTCCGCATCGTCGGGCATCTGGCGCACCTGGATGGCGTCCTTGAACCCGATCCGCTCGAAGGCCCTGTTCCACTTCAATATCCCTTCCCGGATGGCATCCCGGTATTCGACGGGCACGGTATTTTCGATCCAGAACACGATCGGCTTGCGCGGCGGGGAGACTTTAAAGCGCGGCTCGGCCTTCTCCAGCTGCCAGCGGGTGATGTAACGGGTGTAGGGGCTTTCCTGCAACAGCGAGGTGTAGTCCTGGTACATGGTCAGAAAATGGCCCACCCGGTCGTCAGCCTCCCGGGGATGGTAATCGGTCTCCGGCAGGGTGGACAGGCTGAAATGGTAGCGGTGTAACATGCTGCGCGAATCCGGCAGGGTAAAAATGGGCGTAGGCCGCTTGCTCTTAAAGTGCAGGGTCACTTCAATCTCGGTGTTCTGAGGGAAGGATTTAATCTGGGAAAAGAAGCTGGCCGATTTGTCGAAAGCATAGGCCATGTTGGCCTGCTCGGTCAGGTAGCTGACCAGGTGCATGTCCTGTACAAACAGGCTGGAGGCGTCCACCAGCAGGGCCCCGGTTTCCGGGTGAGGCTGGCTGACGATTTTTGCCGAACCCATCACCGAGTTGGTCAGGCTGTGCTCCACCGCCCGGCGAATGGCGGCATCCGGCGCCGCCCGAAAATACACGTTTTTGTGAATCCACAACACCTTTTTGCCCACCCGCTGGAAGTAAAAGGGGAATTCCCCCAGCATGGCCCCGGCATCGAACAATAAACCATCGCCGGTCTGGCGGGTAATGTTGCACAGGTAAACGGTCCCCAGCTGATCGGGCCGAATCTCCAGATACACCTTCCCTTCGTCCTTTTTCCAGTACACGGTGAACAGGCCGGGAATTTTCTCGAAGTCCTTGACCGCTTCTTCGAACGTGGGCTCGCCGGACTTTTTGGCCGGCTTTTTTTCGGCGCCCTGCTTTTTGGAGGCGGTCACTTCCACCGGAGCCACCTGGCCGCCTTCCTGTGCCGGTAGAGGGGCGGATATGAGAAGGGTCAAGCAAACGCTCAACAGCCAGTGTAGAGGGGATCTCATGACGGGAATCTCCTATTTTTGTTGAACCGCCGGCCCGGTTGCAATCCGCTTACAGCGGGGGGACAACAGACCGGACTTGAACTACAGCAGCCGACCCTGCGCCGGCCTGTACGGTCCGGCTGCAGGCAGCGGTCCGGCTGCAGGCAGGTTGCCAGGGTTAAAGATTTTTTACCGGAAGAAAATATCCAAGGACCGGTAAATATTTTTCAGCACATTTCAAGTTAACCAGGCAGCCATTCAAGCAGCGGCGGCTTCCGGGGGAACAATTTCCGGCAGAGGATCGGGTAGCGCCTGGTGCGGTATTTTGCCGAACAGAAAATCGTTGAGGGCATATTCCCGTTCACTCACGGCGTTCAGAAATCGTTCGATGTACCGGACGCGATGGAAGGCCTGGTAGCCGCTGTGCAAAAAGTGCATCACTGCTCCCATGCCACCGAGTGAAGCGGCCAGATCCACCACGCCCAGCACCCATCCTACCGCCCGCCACTGGCTGATCTGGTGAATCCTGCGGGTTGCCTCCAGCAACAACTCAATCTGTTGACGCCGTGCCTCGTAGCTGCCCGCTTCCCGATAGGCCCTGCCGTAGTCCCGCCACCGGAGCGGGCGTTCGGCCCCCATTTCCACCAGCCGCCGGGCGACCTGGCGATCCAGCCGGTCGGTTAAATCGTGCAGTTCAATCACCCGTCCCACCGCATCCACCACCAACCGGGGCAGCGTTGCGCCCAGCTTGCGATGGAGGGTGCGGATGCTGGTGTTGCGAAAGCTGAAGTCCCGAGGGGCGTAAATCTGGTCGAAGAAGAACGCGCCCAGCGCTTCGAATTCGGCTTCTGCGGTTAGATCCCGATAGGTCCGGGCGATGCGCCGTGCCTGAAAGGCCTGCAATTCGGTCAGCGCAGTAGAAAGTTCCATCGCCATCAATTTTGAATGTTCTGACACCAGCGGCATGGTTGCCTTCCTCCCCACCTGGAAATGTTCCGAAACGACCGTCTCCGGTTCAATCTTACGCAGAAAACAGAGTGATTTTTCCGCGCAGAACAGATCGCCCCGTTTAGAAGGGCGGCCGCCCACCGGAACTCTTGGTCAATTTAATGTCCCTCAACGTAGCATCCTTGATCCGGATTTCCAGGCGGTAGAAACTGAAATTGGGGTTGGGCGACCAGGAGAAGGCCATTTCCCAGCAATGCAAATCACGGTAGATGCTGAATTGCTGAAAGGAAATGTCTTTGCGAATCAGGTCCAGCTGGCTGGTGTAATTAATGCGCCAGTTGCGGGTTAACTGGAGGCGGGCGTTGATGGACGCATTCCATTGCTGATTGCCGCCGCCCTGTTCGGTCCAACTGTAGCGGTAGGTGAAGTTCACATTCACGTCCCAGGGCACATTAAAGCCGCGCAGGCTCTGGATTTGCGGATCGCTGCCTACCGTCACCTGCCCGGGCCGGTTCACCGCCTTCTGGAAGGGATCCCGCCCCAGGCTATCCACGGGAGCGGCGCTTTCCTCCCTGGCCGGCTGGGGCGCCCGGAGATGAAACCGCCCGTTCAAGGTCACGTTCCAGTTCAGCAGGCGGGGCAGGGAAAATCCGTCCGACCAGACAAACCGATTGCGCTTGCCCCGCCCTCCGGCGCCCCGTTTGTAAAAGGTGTGGGTGGAACTGGCCGAAATGTCGAAACTGCGGTGCGGTTTGGCCGTGAAGGTGGTGCGCAGATCCGACCAGTTCAGGCTGTCCGCCCGAAAATTGTAGGCGGTGGAAAAATTGACTCGAAACAGATCCAGCTTTTTTTCGCGCCCGTCGCTGGTCAGGTATTTGGTCTGAAACAGATTGTTCACCCGGATGCTCAAAAACTGGCTGGCCCCGCGGGGCGTGCCGCCGAACAGGTTCCCGGCGAATCGGTCCCGCTTGATTTCCCGCCCGGTGGTGTCCCGAAAGGTCTGAAAATACCCGTATTTGGGGCTGGAAAAATCTGGAGCAAACGAGAAACTGAGCGAAGGGTCCATCTTGTGGCGGATCACCTTGACCGGCAAAAAGGGCAATTCCCACAATCCGTAAATGGTGGAGCTGGCCGAAATGCTGCTGGAAAAGGTGTGCCGGGCGCGAAAACCCTGCACGGTATCCGCCCGGGTGTCGTTCAGGGAATCCACAAAGGTGTAGTTCAAATATTCGGGAACCCACAGCTCCTGAAAGTTGAACCCGCCGCTCCATTTGATGTACTTCAGGGCTTTGCCGTTCAGCGAGCCGTTCACCTTGTGAATCCAGGCCGCCTGCCGCCGGGTGCCCTGAAGGGCTGGATTCTGCGGATCTTTGAGGCTGGTGGCTTTAAAGTTGGTGGAATAGCTGTAGGTGATGTTCTGATACCACCGATTCTGTCCCTGCCCGGGCCTGCTGGAGAAAAGATGGCGGGAGGGAAGCGTATAGCGAATATTGGGCAGCTCCATGTCGATACGGCCGGTCTGCAAATTTTCGGTCCGCCGCATGTTTACATTCAAATTGCTGCGGGACTGGGGCCAGGATTTCTGTAGCAACACGGTGGTGGTCAGGGTCTGGTTGAGGCGCTGGGAAATATCGGTAAAATAATCCTGGCGGAAGCGCTTGTCGCTCTGGAACGAGCCGCTGGCACTCAGGCTCATGGTGGGACTGAAACGCTGGGTGTGGCTGAAATTAATCAACCAGCGCTGCTGTTTGGTGCCGGTGAGTACGTCCTTGGGAGCATAGGAAACGTTCACATTCCCGTTAAACGAATAGCGTTTGTTGTAACGAAACAGGCCCCGGTACACCAGGCCGGTGTTCTCGTAGAAGCTGCCCAGCAGGGTTAAATCCCAGTACTGGGAAGCCGCCCAGTAGTAACCAAAATCCTGCAGGTACCGCCCGCCCACGCTGTGCTCGCCGTAAGTGGGAATGATGATTCCCGAGTGACGGCCGCGCTCCAGAGGAATGATGCCGAAGGGCACCGCCATTACCGGCACATCGGCAATGTACATCACCACCGGCCGGACAATCGCCCTCTTGCCTACCTGAATGCGCACTTTGTCGCTGCAAAAGTAATAGTGGGGATGGGGCAGGTTGCAGGTGGTAAAACAACCATGGCGAACAAAAAGGGTTTTTTCGCCCACTTTTTGCATGATCTGGCCCGAATAATAGCCCTGGGCCATGCGGGTTTTTCCTTCCAGCACCCGACCGCGCTGGGTACGGAAGTTGTAAACGAGACGTTCGCCCCGCAGCGGGTCCTGACCCTTCTGGGTCAGCAGGGGCCACTGGCGCATCACCGGCTGACCCAGCGAATCGGTGGTGTCGGCAATGCCGGTGGCGGTGAGCGTGCTGGCCCGCCAGTCGATGACCACCTGGCCGGCCGTCAGCACCAGGTCCTGGTATTCGATGCGTACATTGTGTTGCAGGTAGGTCTTCTGGCTGTCTGGGGAGAATTGAATGACTTCCGCACGGTAACGGATGGGCCCTTCCAGCTGGCTGCGCTGTCCGGGAGCGGCTTGCGGTATGGGGGGCGTTTGCGCCTGCAGCAACAGGGCGGGAAAGGTGAGGCTGACCACACAGAGGAAAGCCCACCGGTTGCAGCCCACTAACCTGTCCAGAAACATTTGCCCCGCTTTCAGCGCCAGAATCCTCCAGATAACCGACTCAGCATCGAGCAAAGATACACAATTTACCGGTTTTCAACTAATAAAGTTTCGGCCGGGGCCGGCCGTCCTGAACCGGCCATGTCGCCCTTTCTACCGGATGGACGGCAGCCCACCTTCGGGAACGCCTCCGCTTACGGACGTCCCTCCCGCGCCTGGCAACGGGTGCGAATGGCTTTCAGCATCCGGGGGACGTCGTGCTTTTGAACACTTTTGGTAACAAAAGCAGGGGCAAAAAAGGCCGGCCGCAGGACGGCCCGGTAGCAGAGCAGGCTCACCGAATCATCCGGACAACCAGACAGATACCATCCGCCGCGAAACGTTCTGAAGTCCCCGGCAATCAGGCTGAACCGGATGGAATCCGCTGGTTGCTCCTGTACCCGCAGGATTACCCGAACGGTTTTGCTGAATAGCAAAAAGCGGGAAGTCCCGGTTTGTTGAATGTGTTTCACCCGGCCGGAATCGATAAGCACGCGGCTGGCCTTCATCCGGGGGATAAAATCGGCCAGCTGATTGTATTCGGTCAGTACCTGCCAGAGGGTTCGCCTGCTGCAGGGGATCAGAATGTCCGCCTGGATGTGGTAGTTGCCATTTTTCAGGTGCTGTACGCTGATCAGCACCCGGCCGCTCTGGAGCTGCCGGCGCGCTTTTTCCGATTCGGGCAAAAAGCTACAGCGGCCATCCCCGGCAAACAGACCGGTTGAACCCGGAAAGCCGCTCAGCACCAGTAACAGGAGTAGGGTCCATCTGTGTACACCACGCATCGGAACTCCCGTTTTCTCTGACTCACGCGCGCTTGGCCGGGCACAGCCTACAGAAACAGGACTGCCCTCCCACGGGGGCAGCAGGGGACACAGCGGGCAGGAGAATTCGATCGGCTCATGAATCCCCCTGCTGCCAGAATAAAGGTTAACATTTTCCGGAGCCGGCTTTAGCTTGCTTGCAGGCACACTGAAGCCGGCATCATGCATACTGAAGCAGCGGCGTTGCGGTTTCTGGATTCCAATTTTGTCCCTCAGGGTTTTCAAGGTAACTTCTTGCCTAGCCAGGGTGAAATAGCAAGAGAGGGTGTTGCAGTCAATGGGCGAACCGGTGATTCTGGGCGTATTTGCCGGCGGTGCGCGCTTGCTGCGGGACCAGAGAGGGCTGTACCGCTCCTCCATTGCCCGGGAGCCGGTGCATGGGCCGGTGGAGGTGGACCGCCAGGGCATCCCCGGCGATGAAGCGGTGCATGCCTTTCCCGATCGGGAAAACAAGTCATTGAGCGTCCACTTGATGGCCCACTACCGGTACTGGGCGGCGCAGGGCATCTCCTTGCCGCCCGGTCACCTGGGAGAGAATCTGCTGGTGGATGGGCTGGAGGAGTGGGAAGTTTGTGTGGGCGATGTGGTGCAGATCGGCACGGTAACCGTGCAGGTGAGCCGGCCGCGGATTCCCTGCCAGATCCAGGCGCGGCGGGTCGGCCGGGCGGACTGGGTGCAGCGCACCATTCAGGCGCGCCGCACCGGCTTTTATTTGCGGGTGCTCCAACCGGGCCGGCTGCAGCGGGGCAACCGCTGGCGATTGATCGAAAGGCCTCACCCTAATTTGAGCATCGATACCCTGAACCGGTTGGCCTACTTCCCGCTGGATGTGGCGCTGGCCCGGGAGGCCGTGCAGGCCGAAGCCCT
>RFHE01000136.1 GCA_003696445.1 Calditrichota bacterium
GGATGAGGGGCTGTTTGACAGCACCGCTTACGCCAACTGAGCCCGGGCCAATAACATGCACATCGACGGAATGCTTACCAACGATGTGGTGGGCAACATCGTGGCCGACGATAGTACCATCGACAGTACCAGCGTGCGCCATTTCAGCGTGGGCCCATCCACCTCCCCTTCCCGGCAATTGGCCCGGTACTTTAAATTGCATGGCGAGCAGTATGTACCGGACATGACGGTAAATCTGATTCCCTCGCAGGATCGCCCCGGGCGCGGAGGCGATCACATTCCGTTTAATGATAACGGCTATGCGGCGGTGCGCTTTACTGAGCCGGCAGAACGGCTGGCTTACCAGCACAGCGATCTGGATTTGATTGAACACATGCACCCGCCCTACACCGCACAGATTGCCCGGCTTTCGGTGGCCGGCCTGGCCAGCCTGGCCAAGGCGCCGGCAACCCCGACCGCGCCGCTGAAGGTGCTGGATGTGGGCAACGGTACCGATTTGAAACTCTCCTGGACGCCCAGCAATACCGAGCCGGATTTTGCCGGCTATCGGGTGGCCATTCGTCCGGCGGACTCGCTGTTTTACACCCGCATCGATTGCGTGGGCAATGTGAATCAGTACACCCTGAGCGGATTGACTCCGGGAAAGGCGGTTTTCATCAGCTATTCCGCCCTGGACGCCGAGGGCCACGAAAGCATCTTCTCCCAGGAGGTTCTGGCCACCCCCCGGGTGGAACCGGCCACTCCGCAGGGCTTCGATGCCACCTCCACCCCGGGCGGGGTAAAACTGGTCTGGAAGAAAAACAGCGAGCTGGACCTGGCTGGGTACACCATTACCCGCACTGCTCCTGACCAGGGCCAGATTACCTTTGAAGTGGATACCTCGGTCACCAGTTTCATGGACACGAATCTCCAGCCACACACCCTCTATCAGTACACCCTGCAGGCCAGGGACGTGGATGGCAATTTGAGTTTACCTACTCCTCCTGAACTGGGCCAGCTGGCCACCCACGACCAAGGCATTCTGGTGCTGGATTACACCAAGGATGGACCGGGTAACAACCTGCTGCGGCCCACAGACGAGCAGGTGGATAGCTATTACCAGGATTTGCTCCAGGGCTTTCCGGTTGCCGGCGAGTGGGACATTGCCGATAGCCTGGCTTTCGGCAAGCAGCCTACCGATGCCGATTTGGCTGTTTATTCCACCATTCTAGCTCACACCGACGTTCGCCCGCCCAAGGATCGGATGGTGAACGACACCACCGCCTTTCGCAAATACTTGCAGAATGGTGGAAAAATGCTCTTGACCGGCTGGGGAGTTGTCTCCAGTGTGTCCAACAATTCTCAAGTGGGCAGCTTTGGCTTTCCTCCGGGCGATTTTGTTCACGATTTCATGAAAGTGGACACCTTTAACACCAGCACCCTGTTCGATTTCCACGGCGGCGATCCGGTGGCTTCCGGCTATCCCGCTTTTTCGGTGGATTCGCTTAAAGTCCCGGCTACGTTTAATCAGGATTTAAATACCATGGAAATTTTCGAAGCGCTGGTGGATGAGCCGGAAACGGAGGTTCTCTACACCTATCGTTCTTCCAACGTCCCGCCTTCCAGTTTCCACGGTCAGCCGATCGGCATCCGTCACGTGGCTTCCGATCCCCGGGTGGTGGTGTTGGATTTTCCCCTCTACTACATGTTCCAGAACGAGGCCAAGCAAATTCTGCAGCGGGCCTTGAACGATTTAGGGGAAGTGACCGGCATTCAGGATCCCCATCGGATCAGCGGGGCGGCCCGCCGATTTGAGCTGATGCAGAATTTTCCCAATCCCTTTAATCCGGAAACTCAAATTGAATATCGGCTGCCGGTGGCCAGCCAGGTGCGCATTTCGGTGTTCAATATCCGAGGTCAGGAAGTCGCTCGGCTGGTGGATGGCAACCAGGGACCGGGCGTGTACCAGATTCGCTGGCGGGGAACCAACGACCGCGGCGTGCCGGTGGCCTCGGGCATTTATTTTTACCGGATGGAAGCCACGGCCCGGGATGGCAGCCAGCGGCGCTTTCAACAGGTGCGGAAACTGGTGTTAATTCGTTAGGGTAGATTGGTTCTGAATGGGGACTCAATGCCCTCCTCTCGCCGGCCCGTTGCCTGCAGGCTTCGGGCCGGTTTTTTTCTGCCCCGGTGGTTAGATCAGCAAATCGCGATGCTCTGCTCGGTCAGGCCAGGCTGGATGGGCAAGGAGTCAAAATGGCGGGGCACCGGCACTATTCATTTCACCAGCAGCATCTTTTCGGTACGGGCGGCCAGGCCGGGGATTTTCAACTGAACAAAATAAACGCCGCTGGGCAGCAGCCGTCCCTGCTGGTCCCGGCCGTCCCACAGAATGCGTTCGCGGTTCACGCCTCCGCTGGCTCTTAGGCGCCATTGCCTGATCCGCTGCCCGGTCACCGAATAAATCAACAGCTGGTAGGTCGTGCCCGCTTTTTCTGGAGGAAGCGAAATTTCGAAGGCTATGGTCGTTTCAGGATTAAATGGGTTCGGGTAATTACGCAACAGCGTGATCCCTTCAGGCGTTGGCCCCCCGGCGGGAGGTTCTTGAATCCCTGTCGTCAATTCCTGATTTTGAAAGTAGTAGAGGCCTCCGCCCACGTTGCCGCAGATCAGATCCAGGTCCCCGTCGCCGTCCAGGTCGCCGAAGGCAGGGGTGGTAAAGGTGCGCAGGTGTAACTGGAAGGAGGGATCCAGCTGGAATTGGGGCTGTTGGGGACTCCCCTGGTTGCGGTAAAAAACGACCTCGCCGTTCGCATTGCCTACAAACAGATCCGGATCGCCATCGTGGTCGATGTCGGCAAAGGCCGGAAAACTGTGCTGGCCCACATCCAGGCCCAGGTAGTGGGTGGTGTCCAGAACAAAAGCAGGCGACTGAGCAGTGCCTTCATTCCGGTAAAAATTGATGTTGCCACTGAATTCGCCGATGAACAGATCCAGATCGCCGTCTGCATCAATATCAACCAGCGCCGGGGTGCTGTTCAATCCCACATCGATGCCGGCAAAGTTTTCCTCCACCAGCACGTACTGGGGGGCCTGAGCCGTTCCATCGTTGCGCAGATAATTCAGGTTGCCGGACCATTCGCCAACCAGCAGATCCAGGTCCCCGTCGCCGTCCAGATCGCCAAAGGCAGGCGCATAATTGAAGCCGACCTCCAGGCCGGTGAAGTGGGTGTTGGTCAGCCGGAAGCTGGGCTGGGTGGCACTGCCCTGATTGGAAAAAAGAATCAGGTGGGAGGTCTGGCCATTAGGGGGATTGACTTCGTTGGCCACGATCAGGTCCAGATCGCCGTCTCCGTTGATGTCGGCCAGAGCCGGAATGGATTTGTCGCCGATGTCGATGCTGGAGACAAAAGTACCGGTCTGAAAGAAGAAGTCCGGCGACTGGGGCGTTCCGATATTTTCCAGAAAGAAGAAATTGTCCACCAGGTTTTGCGTATTGGACACTGCACCCCCCTGGACGCCCACGAACAGGTCCAGGTCCCCGTCGGCATCGATGTCGGCAAAACGCGGTACGTTAAAACCCCCGGTCAGAATGGGGCTGCCGGGCGGATATTGATTGCTGACGATGTGAATGTTGGGATTTGTACAGGTACCGCTGTTTTCCAGAAAATAAAGGCTTTCGGTAAAAAAGTCTCCCCAGAACAGATCCAGATCGCCATCGGCGTCGATGTCGGCAAACTCCAGGGCGTTGGAGCCGTGCGGTTGACTCGCGCGGGGCCGTCCCTTCCCCCCGCTGATGATGGAAATGCCCTGAAATTGGCTGGTAATAAAATGGAAGCGGGGCACGCTGCCCGGGCCGCTTCCGGTATTGGTGTAAAAATTAATCGTGCCGTCCAGAGAATTGCCGGTAAACAGATCCAGGTCCCCGTCGCAATCGATGTCCGCCAGGGTGGGGATGCTGGCCGATTCGGCAAAGATCAGGCTGCCGTCGTCGGCTTTCAGCGTGTCGGCCGCAGGCACAAACTGGGGGTTGCCGGGCGGGCCGTCGTTGCGGTAATAGCGGATCAGGCCAAACACCTGTTCTGCAAACAGGTCCGGATCGCCGTCGCCGTCCATATCCCGAAAAACATACCAGGAGCCGATGGACAGTTGCTGAAACCAGTCGGTTCGCCATTCCAGCTGAGGACTGGTGGCCGAACCCACATTTTCGAAATAGATCAGTTTGTCGAACTCCACCTGGACAAACAGATCCAGATCGCCATCCAGATCCAGATCCACCCACTGCGGGCGGGGGGAGTTGTAGCCACCCAGCATGGGAAACGGATAGTCCACCCCGTACTGGTTCTTCACCGGAAAGGGCTTAATGACCCTCTGAAAAGAAAGGGATTGACTCTTGCCTGGCAGGTAAAAGCATACCAGGCAGCCCAGGAGAAAGCCGGTCCAAAAGGAAGGGTGTTTAGTCCGCAACATGGATTACCCGTTTATTTGAATGGTTTGCTGGAATTCAGCCATGTCGAAGATGATCAGCTTGTCGATCAGCGATTCCATGCCGATGGCCCGGAGCAAATAGGGGGGGAAGGAACGGAATCGAAGGCGCACATTCACCGTCAGAGGGCCCTGGGGCAGTGGGGGCGCTATCCGGTACGTCACCGTCCGGGAGTCGAAGGGGGGAATGGTCTTCTTCTCCACCGCGTCGGCTTCCCAGAAGAACAGCGTTTCGCTGCCGGCGGTGAAGGGCGTCCCGTGGAACAGGGCCAGGGTGGAATCCTCCGGAAGGGAGCCATTGGCCACATATTCGCTGTGGTGATTGAGCAGGTCCCCGTTGGGATCCAACAGGCCACTCTGGTACACCACCTGGCCGGTGGCCTGGTCCGTCACCGTAATTTCCACCCACATTTGCCGCTCGAAGATGGTTCCCGAGGGAATGTCGTGGCCGGTCTGGTCGTTGAGTAGGGTTACCTGAATCGTGAGCGAGTCCGAGCGGTTAGCCGTGGCCGGGGCCTCCACGGTCATTTTCAGCGATTTTTGCAGCAGCTCCCGAACGGCCTGGATGGTTTGCTCCTTGCCTGGAAAATCGACTAGGGGATAATCCACGCCCACGAAGGTGTGCCTGTGCAGATTGTCCCGCATGGGTCCGCCCACGGCGGCCTCGCCGCTGTAGGTGGGCATGTGGCAGCCCTGGCATTCCAGGCCCATGGCCAGGTAGGGACTCTGATTCCATTCCTCGGCCGTGCTTTCCACCATCAGACCATTGGGGGCAATCACGTTGTGGCAGGGGGTGCAGATCTCGGTGCTGGTGTAGCGCTGGTCGAAGGCCGATTCGTGGAATGCATTGGCCTTGGGATCGCTCAGCGGACCGCGCCGGACGCCATCCAGATGAAACGTTTCCACACTTTTGCCGGCCTGAAAGCTCTTGATGGTGTGGCACACATCGCACTGAACGCCCCGGGCGGCCAGATCGCTCAGGTTGGCCGGATCGAAGCCGGGCGGGGCTTCCTGCAAAAAGGTGGCAAAGGGGCTGTGACATTTGACGCAGAACTGGTCCAGCTGATTGCTGGAGCGCTGCTGGCCGATGTCGTTCAGACGAAAGAAGACCGGATCCACAAACGCGTAGGCATGCATGGAGCTTTGCCATTCCTGGTAGTGGGTGGGATGGCACGGCTTGCAATTTTCCGCCGGTTTCATGACCTCCCGAAACATGGCCAGTGAATCCATTGGAGCCGGTCCGGACACCTGCTGCTGGTTGCTGGTGTCGCAACCCACCAGAATTGTGAATGCTAGGATGGTAACGACACAGTGGAAGGTTTTCATGGTGCGTCTCCCCTATAAACCCTCACAATTTAAGGGAATCTGGCCGGAGAATCTATGCCGGATTCCGGAGGGTGGTGGCAAAGCAGCCGGGCCGCAAGACAAATTTCCGGCCACCTGTGCTGAAGGCTACGGTTTCCCGGACGAACGACGGGCACCTGCGGCCAGTTTCTGAACCAGTTGCCAGAGCGGGCCCTCCAGCCAGCGACCGGTGCCGCGAAGCCGCCCGGCGAACCCAGCCCCGGGCTGAATGATGTAGGTTACCGGAATACCCCAGGTCCAGAAAGCCTCCGAGATGTCGTTCTCGCTGGCCAGGGCGATGGGGAAATGAAGATTCATCTCCCTGACCAGAGGAACCACCTGCTTTATTTTCTCGCCCTCGTCGATGGACACGCCCACCACCAGCAGAGAGAGCCCCTGTGCTTTCGCTCTGGCGGCAAGCCGATCCAGTTCCGGCATCTCTTTGCGGCAGGGCATGCACCAGGTGGCCCAGAAATGGAGCAGAAGAAGCCGTTGTTCGATCCCTGGGTACTGAATGGTGTCCCCCTCAAGGGTAATCAGCCGAAAGGCCGGGATGTCCTTGATTCGCAGGGGCTCTACCCCGGCCTTTTCGGCCAGTTTGCTCACCTCACTGTGGTTCTTTCCGGGAGCCGGGTGTACCGCAACCAGCACGCACAGCACACTCAGGGCAATCCTGATTGCCGGAGAATACCACGTCATCGGATCAACAAGGTTAAGCCGCCAAACGTTTTAAAGCTTTCGCCCAGTTGTTCTCCGTTAAGGTCGTGGTAGATGGCCTGCCAGAAGCTGAATTCAAAGACCAGTTGCCGATAGAACAACTGGACCCCCGGTGCCAGGTAAAGGGTGTGGCCGCCCGTGTCGTCCAGGGTGAGATTGTCCAGCTTTTCCTTCCCGCGGTACTCGCCGGCTACACCAAGACTGGCAAAGAGTTTAACCGGCGCCTGAATGGCGTTGGTTAGCCGGTAGCGGAAGGAGCCATCGTAGTTAAAGGCATTGCCGAATTCGTAGCGGTGATCGCCTACTTCGCCACGGGTATTCACACTGTACAACGCATTGGCAGTCACACCGATTCGTTTCCACACATAGTTGGTTGAGGCGCCAAACAGGTAACTAAAAGCACCGGTTCCCGGCTGAATGTGGGCGTCCAGCACTTCGCCCTCGCCGTTGCGGGCATCGGTTTTCCCGGTGGGGATGCGCAAGCCGCCTTGCAGGGAGAGCAAAAAGGTGGACTGCAGGGTGTGGGTCTGGAGCACCTGATAGCGAAGTAGCAGGCTGATGTCGCTGAGGCCGAAAGAAGTGCCATTGGCCCCGCTTCCGCTGTCCAGAAGGCGGGCGGCGGGAAATCCCTTGTTGAGAGAACCGAGGCCCGAGCCTGTCGCCTGGCCCCCTTCCTCGTGATGGTGCTCTTCGCCTTCCTGGAATCGGCGGGCGAAAGGCACCACGCCCAGCACGGTAAGCCGGGGGGTCAGGGAATAGAACAGGGTGAACTGGGTGGTCCAGTGAGTTTCCAGCGCGCCTGCGTTATCGATTTTCCGGCCGTTGTCAAACAGGGTGCCCAGCCGGGTGTAGCGCTGGTCCAGGCGCAGGCCGATCCCTCGGGACGTTTCCAGAGGGGAAATGCCCTGAGTGAGCAAGCAATAGTCACAGGCCCGGGCAGGCAAAATCAGCAGGCAAATCAATAGCACAATGGCCCCCGAACCGGCCAGTAAATGCTGCCAGTGCCGCAAAACGCCTGGGTGGCCGGTCCCCTGCCCAGGCAATAGAACAGTTGAGAAGTGCTTTATCTTCATGGCTTTATTCTCCATTAGTTTTTGAGTGGAATTTGCTTTAGACCACTTGGAGCGACTGTAAGCCGCTCAACAGAACGGAGAATGTGACACCGAACGGTGAGCCACCACCTAAACATGATCACGCTCCCGGCTCGTACAGGCCCAAGCCAGAGCCAAACGGCTCGATTTCCAACACCTTGACCACCTGGTTGGTGGCCGTATCGATCACCACCACCGTACCCACTTTGGCATTGTCCCCCAGGTTGTAGCGCGGCACATAGCGCCCGGTGGTGTTTCTATTGGAAATAAACACGTATTTGCCGTCGTTGGTAATGGCGATGCCGTGCGGTTGGGCGAAGCCCGGGTGTTCGATGGTGGCTACCATGCTGCGTGTGGCCGTATCGATAACCGAGGCATTGTCCGAGCCGTTGTTGCCTACGTACACCCGGCTGCCATCCGGGGTAACAGCCAGGTGCCAGGGTTTTTGCCCCACCGGGATGGCGGCAACGATTTGTCTGGTTTGAAGATCCACCACCAGGACTTCGTTGGACAGCTGGCAGGAGATGTACAGCCAGCGGTCGTCCGGGGAGACGGCCAGCGCCACCGGCCCTTTGTGGGGATTTAAGTCCACAAACTCATCGACCTCGTTGGTCTGGGTATTGATGATGATCAATTGATTTTCCGACAGGCTGGCCGTGTACACGAAATCCCCGGCATGGGAAGCCGCGATGGCATGGGGCACTTTAAACAGAACCGGGATGCGCCCCTGTTCGGTGTTGGCCGCGGGACTCAGATCCTCAGTGTTCAGTACGTAAATGTCGGTGAGCGGATTGTTGGGATCCAGGAAGCGGGACACGAACAACTTGGGTTGGTTGCTCAACCGGGCCAGCAAAGCGGGCAGCACAATTTCCGGCGACTGGGCCACCAGATTGTTCTGCTCGTCGAAGCGGAGCACATGGCTTTCCCCAAGCATGCTCAAATACCAGTGGGAGCCATCCGGATCGATGGCCACGTGGTGAGGCTTGGCGTCGGCCCGGAAACCCAGCTTTTGCAAATTCACGGTGCGAATGACCACCAGGGCCTGCGTGTCGATGATATCGACCAGCGAAGCATTCTGGCTGCAGGCATACAGGCGATGGGTGGAGCCGGCGTAGGGCACATCTCCGGCGTCGTTCTTTGCCCCCTCATCAATCCAGCGCGCCAGAAAGTCGATGGCGTCCTGGCTCAACGGCTCTTCACCCTGGTCGGCGGGATGCGGCCCGCCCACCAGCTTGGTCAGCATCTCCACCAGCAGGCTGTGCTCCGAATCGAAAGGAATCACGGCTTCCCCGGCACTGGAGCCTTTGATCACGTTACTCCAGGAATCCAGCCGGAGACCGGCCTCGGCCCGATTGGGCCCATGGCAACTCACACATTTCTGGTTGAACAATGCCTGAACGTGTTCGCTGTAACGAATCGTGGTAATGGAGCCGTAATCAATCGGCTTATTCTCCGGGGAACTAGAGTTGTCGCAACCGGTCAGGAAAAGCATGGCACAGAAAATCGTCAGCACAAGGTGCATCAATAATTTGGCCATTGGGAGAGTCTCCCTGTTAGTTGAACCAATAA
>RFHE01000137.1 GCA_003696445.1 Calditrichota bacterium
AAGAAAAAAAAGTTACAGACCTCAGCGGCCAAAAAGAACATTCCCGATGGCCTGTGGGTGAAGTGTGATCACTGCGGGGAAATCATTTACCGGCGGGAGCTGCAAAAACGAATGCATGTTTGTCCCAAGTGCGGCTTCCACTTTCGGGTGAGCAGCAAAGAGCTGATTCAATGCTACTTCGACGAGGGCAGTTTTGAGGAATTCAATCAGAACATTGCGCCGGTGGATCCTTTAAAATTTAAGGACAACAAAAAATACAGCGATCGGTTAAAGGATGCTCAGAAAAAAACTGGCTTAAAGGATGCGGTGGTCACCGGAGAAGCGAAGGTGGAGGGCAAGCCGGTGGTGGCAGCGGTGATGGATTTCACTTTTATTGGTGGCAGCATGGGTTCGGTGGTGGGCGAAAAAATTGCCCGTGCGGTGGATCGGGCCCTGGAGAAGCGCTATCCGCTGATCATTGTTTCCGCCTCCGGTGGCGCCCGGATGATGGAGGGGGCGCTTTCGCTGATGCAGATGGCCAAAACCTCGGCTCGACTGGCCCGGCTCTCCGATGCCGGCATCCCCTATTTTTCGGTGCTTACCGACCCGACCACAGGCGGCACCACCGCCAGTTTCGCCATGCTGGGGGATGTGCACATTGCCGAACCGGGAGCCCTGATCGGCTTTGCCGGCCAGCGGGTGATCAAGCAGACCATCGGCCAGGATTTGCCGGAAGGCTTTCAGCGGGCCGAATTTCTGATGGAACACGGCTTTGTTGACCTGATTGTGCCCCGCCAGGAAATGCGTTGCACGCTCTCCCGATTGATTGATTTACTCTGGACCTACGCGCCGGTTCAGCCAGGCAAATCGTTAGAAGCCGCCCGGGTGGATGGTAAACCGTCGGCCGTACCGGTAAACCAGAAGGGCTGACGCGCGCAGGCCCGAACGGGCATCTGGAACGTTTTCTTCCCTGAAAAATATTTTAAACCGAATGACACCAGTCCGGTTCTTTCTGTAACTTTAGCCGGACAGCGCACTTCCGATGCGCGCTTCTTCAGGTGGATGTTTGCACCACCGGAAAATTGGATTGACTGTTGAGCCAGATGAACACATCGAATCGTCCCAAAATCCTGGTAACCAACGACGACGGCATTTTTGCACCCGGAATTTTCGCCCTCAGCCAGGCCATGGAAGCGGTGGGCGAGGTCTATGTGGTGGCCCCGGATGCAGAACGTAGCGCGGTGGGCCATGCCATTACCCTGTCCGATCCCCTTCGCGTGTGGGAGTTTGAAAAAAACGGTAGCTTTTTCGGCTGGGCGGTAAACGGCACCCCGGCGGATTGTGTGAAGCTGGCCGTGAAAGCCTTGCTCGATTTTAAGCCGGATCTGGTGGTTTCCGGCATTAATTTGGGTCCCAATACGGCCATGAACGTCATCTATTCGGGCACGGTGTCCGCCGCCACCGAAGGGACCATTCTGGGCATTCCTTCCATTGCTTTTTCGCTGAGCACTTTCCGCAAAACTGATTTCAGTTTTGCTCAAAAGGTGGCCCGGCAGGTCGCCCGGCAGGTGCTGCAGAACGGACTGCCCGAGGACACCCTGCTCAACGTAAACATCCCTGCCCTGCCGGAATCGGAAATTAAAGGCATTAAAATTACCCGCCAGGGGAAAGGCCGCTACGAAGAAATTCTGGAAAAACGGGTTGACCCCATGAAGCGTACCTATTACTGGCTGGGGGGCAAAAAGCTGATTCTGGATACCGATGAGGATGTGGATGAAGTGGCGGTCATGAACGGCTATGTGTCCATCACCCCGTTACACTACGATTTAACGGATTACCGATTTTTAAAGCAGCTGAAGACATGGGATCTGGAATAACCCATCCGGAAAAGGTCCTGATTCTGGACTTTGGCTCTCAGTACACTCAGTTAATTGCTCGGCGGGTGCGCGAGCTGGGCGTTTACAGCGAGATTCAGCCCTTCGATTACCCGGTCAGGGCTATTGAGCAGGACGCCTCGGTGCGCGCCCTCATCCTGAGCGGTGGTCCGGCCAGTGTGTATGCGCCAGACGCACCGCATGCGGAAGCGAACCTCTTCCAGCTGGATAAGCCCATCCTGGGCATTTGTTACGGCCTACAACATCTGATCGACGCTTTCGGGGGTCGGGTAGCCCCGGCGCCATCCCGAGAATACGGGCGTGCCGAATTGCTCTGGGATCAAGCGGACCCACTGCTGGCCGGCCTCCAGGCCCCATTGCCCGTCTGGATGAGCCACGGCGACCGGGTAGAGCAGCTTCCTGAATCCTTTGTACCGGTCGCCCACACGCGCAACTCCCCCTATGCCGTGGTCCGCCATCGGGCTCGGCCCATCTATGGCCTTCAATTTCATCCCGAGGTTCACCACACCGCGGGAGGCAAACAGATCCTGTCTAATTTTCTCTACCAGGTGGCCGGACTGAAAGGCGGCTGGAGCCCCGGTCGGTTCATCGAAACCGCGGTAACCGAAATCCGCGAGCGGGTCGGCGACAGCCGGGTGCTCTGTGCTCTGAGCGGCGGCGTGGATTCCAGTGTGGCGGCCGTGCTGATCCACCGAGCAATTGGTGATCAACTTTACTGCGTTTTTGTCGATACTGGCTTATTGCGCGCCGGCGAGGGCGACCAGGTCGAACGCACGTTTCGAGAAAACTTTCAGATAAACTTGATTCGTGTCAATGCGGGACCGGTTTTTCTCTCTAATTTGGCCGGCGTGGTGGACCCGGAAGAAAAACGTCGCATTATCGGGAGAACCTTTATCGAAGTCTTCGAGCAACAGGCCCGTCAACTGGGCTCATTTGAATTTCTTGCCCAGGGAACGCTCTATCCGGATGTGATCGAGAGCGTGTCCACCCGTGGCCCTTCGGCTACCATTAAAACCCATCACAACGTGGGCGGCCTTCCCGAACGACTGAACTTCCAGCTGCTGGAGCCCTTCCGGGAATTGTTTAAAGATGAAGTGCGAGCCGTGGGACGGGAACTGGGTCTGCCGGAAGAGATTCTGGGCCGCCATCCTTTCCCCGGGCCTGGTCTGGCCATTCGGATTCTCGGCGAAGTGACACCCGAGCGGCTGGAGATTCTCCGTGCCGCCGATGCCATTTACATTCAAGAATTGAAAAAAGAAGGTCTTTACCCTCAAATCTGGCAGGCCTTTGCCGTGCTGCTGCCTGTGCAAACAGTGGGAGTAATGGGCGATGAGCGTACCTACGAGAACGTGCTGGCACTGCGGGCGGTGACCAGCACCGATGGGATGACCGCAGACTGGTTTCCCATGCCCCATGAGTTTCTGGCACGGGTTTCCAATCGAATCATCAACGAAGTGAAGGGAATCAATCGGGTGGTTTACGACGTGAGTTCCAAGCCCCCGGCTACCATTGAATGGGAGTAACACCAGGAAAGGAGTGAACGCATGTGTGGAATCGTGGCTTACATCGGTGAACGGGAGGCCTATCCTATTCTGATTAACGGCTTGAAGCGGCTGGAGTACCGCGGCTACGATTCGGCCGGCATTGCCATTCTGCAGGACGACTCGATTCGGCTGGAAAAGCAGGTGGGCAAAATCTCCGAACTGGAGAAAGTGATTCAGCCCGAGCAGCTCCGGGGCCGGGTGGGTATTGCCCATACGCGCTGGGCCACCCATGGGGAGCCGACGGTGAACAATGCGCATCCCCATCGGGATTGCACCGGCAACATTGCCCTGGTCCATAATGGCATCATCGAAAACTATGCCACCCTGAAAATGATGCTGCAGGAAAAGGGCCATCAGATTACGACCGATACAGACACAGAAATCATTGCCCATCTGATTGAGGAGCTTTACCAGAATGGGACCTCGTTCGAAGAGGCGTTTCGCGGGGCCCTCCTGGAAATTGAAGGAACCTACGGCCTGGCCCTGATCAGCAAATACGAGCCGGACCGCATTTATGCCGCGCGCAAGGGCAGTCCGCTGGTGGTTGGCGTGGGAGAAAATGAATTCTTCGTGGCATCCGATGCCGCAGCCATCATCGCCCACACTCGCAACGTGCTTTACCTGGAAGACGGAGAAATTGCCATCATCAGCCGGGAAGGCTTTGTGACCAAAACCATCGAAAACGAAATCATCGAGAAAAAAATCGAGCGGATTGCTTTTGACCTAGAGCGCATCGAAAAGGCCGGCTATCCACACTTCATGTTGAAAGAAATTTACGAGCAGCCCCGGACGGTGGCCGACTGTATGCGCGGTCGGCTGATCGAAGATGAGGGGGTAACCCGACTCGGGGGGCTGAATCCCATTCTGCACAATGTGCTGCGAGCCCGAAAGATTTTCATTACCGCCTGTGGGACCTCCTACCATGCCGGCCTGATCGGCGAATACATGATTGAAGAGTACTGTCGGATTCCCGTAGAAGTGGAATACGCTTCCGAATTTCGCTATCGGGATCCCATCATTTCCGATGATAACCTGGTGGTTGTGATCAGCCAGTCCGGCGAAACGGCCGATACGCTGGCTGCCCTTCGCGAGGCCAAGCGGAAAGGGGCCACCGTTATGGGCATAGTTAATGTGGTGGGTTCCAGCATTGCCCGGGAAACCCATGGCGGTACCTACATTCACGCCGGGCCCGAAATCGGGGTGGCCTCGACGAAAGCGTTCACCTCCCAGGTAACCGCGCTGGCGCTGTTTACCGTGATGGTGGCACGGACCAAAACCATGTCCGCCGAAGAAGGGCGGCGCATCATCAAAGAAATGAAAGCCCTGCCGCAAAAGGTGGAACAGGCCCTCCAGTCGGATCCCATCATTCAGGAAATTGCGCGCGCCTTCAAGGACAAACGCAATTTCCTGTACCTGGGTCGTGGATACAATTACCCGGTGGCCCTGGAGGGGGCGTTGAAATTAAAGGAAATTTCCTATATCCATGCCGAGGGCTATCCCGCCGCGGAAATGAAACACGGCCCCATCGCCCTGATCGATGAGGACATGCCGGTGGTGGTCATTGCCACGCGGGACAGCACCTATGACAAGATCGTCAGCAACATTCAGGAGGTCAAAGCCCGGCGGGGCCGGGTGATTGCCGTGGTCTCCGAAGGCGATGACCAGCTGAACGACCTGGTGGATTACACCATCCCCATCCCAACCACCTTGAACTTCCTGCAGCCGATTGTTTCCATTATTCCATTACAATTGCTGGCCTATCACATCGCCGTGCTGCGGGGCTGCAATGTGGACCAGCCACGCAATCTGGCCAAAAGCGTTACCGTTGAGTAAAAAGCATAGCTAAACCTCTAACCCTTATAAGGCCTCAACATAAGTTGAGGCCTTTATTTTTTGGCCGCCCCGGCTCTCTCAGGTGCCCGCCCTCGATAAAGCGAAACTCAAATTGACATTTTAACCCATAAAACTTATATTCGTGCCTCAACCCTTCAGAAAAACGAGGAGAACACTGTGCGGAATCCAGGACGATATTCCCTCTGGTTGGTTTGCTTTTGTTTATGGGTCAGCACCGGTCTCATCGCCCAACAACCCGATGAGAGCAGCCTTTTCGATCGTGGCTTGAAGGCCTACCAGAGCGGCAATTACACTCAGGCCCAGAGTGCTTTTCTGGACATGATTCGCCTCTATCCGGAGGGCAAGCTGATTACAGCGGCCAAGCTGATGCTGGCCAAAACCTATTACAAGCAGGGCGATTACGCGGGCGTGTTGATCATTGCCCAGAATTTCTTCAAGAAACATCCCACCAGCAGTTACGTGGACGATATGCACTACCTGCTGGGTAACACTTATTTTCGACAGAAAAAATACCGGGCTGCGGTTGAGGAATGGCTCTGGGTGATTCGTGAGAGCAGCGATCCCCGGCTGCGGCGAAAGGCCGGGCGATACGTGTACCAGACCATGGAACATTTTTTCACTGCGGAGGATCTGGAAACATTTCGCCCTCGGGACCGGCAGGAATACCTGGATGGGTTGATGACCGTGCTGCAGGCGAAAAAATTGATTCGCGCCGGAAGGGAAAGGGAGGCGCAAAAGTTGCTTCGGACCTTTTTGAATCAACAGCCCAACCATTTTTATTCCGACGAGGCCCGTCGCCTGCTCAAGGGCAAAGCCCTGCCGGCCGGACCCCGGCGCGTTCTCCTTTACCTGAAGAACACCGATGAGGACTACAAGGACATCAGCGAGGCCCTCGGCCTGGGTATGCGTTACGCCCTGCAGGAGTATCGCGCCCGGCAGGGAAACGTGGACCTCTCGCTGCTGGATGCCGAGGTGGGCAATAGTGTCCTGAGCGCCCTGAAGACAACCTACCAGCACTTAAAAGACGAACATCCCCTGGGCGTCATTACACCGGTGGACCAGGATCAGAGCGCGGCCCTGGCCGCCGTCTCCCGCTACGAAGAAGTGCCCACCATTGTCCCACTCAGTTCCCAGATCGGCTTGACCGAACTGAGCCCGTACACCTTTCAGATTAACCCGGACGTACAGACCAAGGGCGACTTCCTGGGACAATATGCCTCCCAGACGCTGGGCCTGAAACGCCTGGCCGTCATGGCCCCGGCTAATGAATACGGACAGGGATTCGTGCAAAGTTTTGTTGAAGCGGCTCAGGCCGGTGGCAGCGAAGTGGTCACCATCCAATGGTATTACCCCACCAGCACGGACTTCTCCCGACAGTTCCGGCAGATTCGGCGCCAGGCGTTCTTCGTCAGTTTCCGCGATTCCATCCTACAGGAGGATTCCACCCTGACTCAGGAGGAGCTGCGACTGCGCTTTTCTGACTACCTTGAGCAAAAATTTAAGCCCGCAAGCCCGGGAACCAGTGTGGACTCCACCCAGGTACCGGCCACGGGCATCGACGGGCTGCTCATCGTCACCAGCCCGGATCTGATTGAATATCTGGCCCCCCAGTTTGCCTTTCACAACATCCAGACTACCCTGCTGGGTAACGAGGGCTGGAACGACCCCGACCTGCTGCGCAAATACAAGGATTACCTGGGTCGGCTTTACTTCATCACCACCGGCTTCATCGATCCCGAGTCGTGGAATTTCCGGGAGTTTTCCAGCCGTTTTCGCACCGCCATGAAGGTGACGCCGGGAGCCTACCACATGCTGGGTTACGACCTGATGAAGTGGATTCTCAGCAACTATCGCACCGGGGACACCCCCGAAGCCCTGCGCAACCGCCTGGAAAAAACTGCGCTCTACAGGGGCATCCTGGAAAACATTCAATTCTCCGGAAAACCCAGGGTTAACAATCGCCTTACGGTGGTCAAGTTTGAACTCGGTCAATTGCTCGAGGTCGAATGAGCGCCTTACGCTCGACAATTACCCTGCCCATTTCGGACTTTTATCTGGCCGTCATCGGCGACATTAGCCGTTCCCGGGAGATTGAAAACCGCCGGCTTTTTCAGCAACAGCTCCACGAGCTGATGGAGCGACTGAATCGACAATGGGCTGCCTTTGTTCTTTCTCCCTTTACGGTAACGCTGGGAGACGAATTTCAGGCCATTTTGAGAAGGGCCGATCCACTGTTCGACATTTTTAACCAAATCGAAACCGCCCTTGCCCCATGGCATATCGTGATGGGGGTTGGCGTGGGCAGACTGGAAACGGAGTTGTTCTCCCACACTTCGGTGGGCATGGATGGCCCCTGTTTGCGCCTGGCCAGGCAGCAGGTGGAACAGGCAAAAAAACAGCCACCACGCCTGCGTTTTGCTATCGAAGCTCTGCAGACCGAGCAAGTGAATTACCATCTGCTCTTGCAAACGATTCTGGTGGACCGCCAGACCAGCAATCAAAAAAAGATCATCGCTCTGTACGAACAGTTTGGCAAGCAACAACCGGTCGCCGAAACACTGGGCATCTCCCAGGCTGCCGTGTCCCAGAGTTTGAAGGCGGCTCACTACCAGGAAGTGAAGGAAAGCCAGCAAAGCATCGTGGCCTTCATTAATCAGTTTTTACCGGAAAGATAAACCGGTGCGTAATTCAGGCCAGAGACCTTTTGAAGGCGGCAGGCGAACATAAGCGCACCCCATTATATTCGACATTAATAAAGCGTAACGCTTATATGAGAATCGCCCTCACCTGGCCGGTCAGCACGCTGCTATTCTGCTACAGCCTGGCCTATTTGAAATCGGTTTACTATCCTCGGGAAAAGGGGCTGCCCGGGTTGTTGATCTGGAATCTATTGTGGCTGGCGCTGTTTGGCCTGCTGGCGGCACCTTTTCTTTCTCCGGTCGCGCTGGCCGGGTTTGCCGGCATTCTGGCAGGCCTCACACTGATTAAATTCACCACCGGGTGGCTTAGCCCGGCCCATGCTCCGAAGCATTTTCTGAGCGTTCAACTCCTCCTTATGCCTGTGCTGGTTGTGATCTGGCGAGTGGGCCTGCAATCTCCCACTTCGCCGCTCTGGACCACGCTGTACCAGAGGGTACTGGCCGGGGTCGGAATGCGTCCCGATGGCCTGGCGCAGGGTTTGATCCATCTGACTGCCCTAGTCTGGCTGCTGTGGGGAAGCACGGCACTGGTGAGAGGCCTGTTGAAACCGCTGACTCAAGACCAGGCGGAGATCAGCAGCGATGAATTAAATCGAGGGAAAATGATTGGCAATCTGGAGCGGTTACTGATTTATCTTTTCGTTCAGGTTCATCAGCCGGGGCTGATTACCCTGGTGGTCGGCCTGAAAGCGCTGGCCCGGTTTAAAAAACTGGAAGAACGGCACTTTGCCGAGTACTTTTTGATTGGCACACTGGCCAGCCTTTTCCTCGCTGCCCTCATCGCCTTTGCAGTAGCGGGAGCCGTGCCGTGAAACCGACACGTTGTGCCCTCTGCCTTCGAGTGGCCAACCGGATGACCGTGCACCATCTGGTGCCCGGAAGGCGCAATCGCCGCAACTGCCAAACGGTGGTGCTGTGCGGGGACTGCCACCGGCAAATTCATCGCCTGTTCAGCAATCGCGTCCTGGCGCGGGAACTGAACACCCTGGAGCGCCTGCGCGCCCAACCAGAGGTTCAAAAGTTTCTCGCCTGGGTGCAAAAACAGGACCCAGACCGGCGGATTAAAGTGAGAACCGCTAAATTCCGAAAGTAGGATTTTTTGATTCAACGCTTCCTCAAACAGCTCAAAATCGTTTTCCGGAAAGTTTTCCCGCGCCGGCGGCTCACCATTGTGCTTGCCTACACCACCGATGTCCATGGCGCCCTACAGGCTTACGATTACGTTCTGGACCGGCCTACCAGCTGGGGGCTGACCCGTGTGGCCACCCGCGTTTCCCAGCTCCGCCGCCGGTACGACCATGTGCTTCTGCTGGATAACGGCGACATCATCCAGGGATCCCCGCTGACCTACTATTACAATTTTGTACGCAAGCGAGGCGGCCATCCGGTGGCCAGGGCCATGAATGCCCTGCGCTACGAAGTGAGCTGTGTGGGCAATCACGACATTGAACAGGGCCCGAGCGTTTACCAGCGCCTTCGCCGGCAACTGGCTTTCCCCTGGCTTTCGGCAAACGCCATGACCCGGCGAAAAAAATCCTTTTTTCAGCCCTACACCATTCGAGAGGTAGAGGGCATCCGGATTGCCATCCTTGGCCTGACGACCCCGGCGATTCCCCTGTGGTTGAATCCGGAGCTTTATCCGGGCATTCACTGGCAGGAGATGAAGCAGGCAGCGTCGGGATGGCTTCGCTTTTTGAAGGAGAACAAACAAGCGGACGTGGTGGTGGGCCTGTTCCATGCTGGCGTGCATCCCAGCGCCGGGAAACCAGGCTGGCCACCCGAAATTCCCGAGGAGAATCCCTGTTTACAAATTGCACAGGAATTGCCCGATTTCGATGTGATTCTGGCCGGTCACGAGCACCGGGTTTACAATTCTCAGCTTTCCCGGAATCCGGCAGAGCGCGCCCTGAAGCCGGCCGTGCTGATGGCCGGAAGCCATGCCCGACATCTGGGCGTGGTTTACCTGACCTTTCAGCGAGTAGAGGGGAAATGGCACTTAAGGGAGAAAAAAGCCCGAATCGAATCCATGAGGGGCATTCCCGAAGAACCCGGCCTGAAAAAATTACTGGAGCCCTACCATCATCAGGTGCTCCGGTATGTGAACAGCAAAATCGGCCAGGCTCAG
>RFHE01000138.1 GCA_003696445.1 Calditrichota bacterium
ACCCCATCCACCACAAACAGGCCGTCCACCCGCAGGGGGGAGGTGAAGATTTCCCCGCCGGGCAAATTGCCCCACTTCTCGGGGGTGATGATGCCGCTGGTTTTTACCCAGCGAAGCTCGGGGGAAAAGACCGCCTCGATGTCGGTGCCGCCCTGCGAGGTGGCATGGATTCGCCGGGTTTCTCTGGCCCGATTCACCAGCCGGGTGCTCAGGCGATCTATTTCGTTGAAATCCGCCCGCATGCCCTGGGTCATTATCACCTTGCTGATGTTGACCATATGGCCGTGCCGCAGCCCGTTCTGGTTGACTACCTGCATCATTTCCATACGGGCGTTCAATTCGTTCTCCAGAGCCTGGGCGGCAAAAATGCTCACCTGGCTGCGCGCCAGCGATTGTAACACCACTTCCGGCATGTGACGCATGGGCCGGGGAACGTAATCCTCCAGAAGAAAGACGTGTGCCTCCGCGCCCACCTGGTTGACCTCGAATAACAGCGCATCGGCGATCTCCCGCGAGTAACGGTCGGTGATCAGAGTGATGCGCTCCTGAGGTTGAAGCCTCAGGCAAATGTTTATGGCATTCCAGGCCCCTTCCTGGATTGCTTCGTCGAATGGATTGGGACGATATGCCTTTTCCATGCGCTACCTGTTCCTTCCTTCTGGTTGTTTGTGCTAAACCGTTAAGCCGACGTGCGTTTCGGCAATAATGTAATCGACGACTTTCCTCAAATCCTGCGTTTCTTCCCACACTTTTAGCTGGCGGTCGGCACCGGTCCCATTTTTCAGAATGGTACGGATGTATTCCACCTCCTTGCGGCTTCCCAGATCATCCACCACGTCGTCGACGAATTCAATGAGTTCTTCGGCCAGTTGTTCGAAGGGCACCTCGGCCTGTTTGCCGAAGTCGATGAGCTTGCCCTTAATGCCGTAGCGGGATGCTCGCCATTTGTTTTCCATGATCAGGGCCCGCCGGTACAATCGAAATCCCAGGTTCTGCTTGATCAGCTTGTAAAGTTTGGCCACAATGGCCTGAAACATGGCGGTCAGGGCCATGGTTTCGTCGGCCCGCATGGGCACATCGCACACCCGAAATTCCAGGGTATCGAAGTAGGGATGGAGGCGAATGTCCCACCAGATTTTCTTGGCATCGTCGATGCAGTTGGTCTTGATCAACAGATTGACAAAGTTTTCGTATTCGGAAAGGCTGTTGAAATAGTCGGGAATGCCGGTGCGCGGAAACCGGTCGAAAACCTTTACCCGGTAGGATTTGAACCCGGTGTTGCGCCCCACCCAGAACGGCGAGTTGGTCGAGAGCGCCAGCAGGTGGGGGATAAAGTAACGGGCTGCATTCATGATGTGGATGGCCGTTTCCCGGTCGTCCACACCCACATGGACGTGAAGCCCGAAAATCAGATTGGCACGCGCCACCATCTGCATGTCCTCAACAATCATCCGGTAGCGGGGATGGTCGGTAATGTCCTGATCAATCCAGTGGGAGAAAGGGTGGGTGCCGGCGGCGGCAATTCGCAGGCCCTGTTTCATGGCCAGTCGGGCCAGTTCGCTGCGAATGGCCAGCAAGTCCTTGCGGGCCTGCTGGATGTCCGCGCAGACGCTGGTCCCGATCTCCACCACCGACTGGTGCATCTCCGGCTTCACATGTTCCTTTAAAATCCGCTTGCCCCCTTCCAGAATCTGCTGAATATGGGACTTCAATTCGCGGGTGCGAGGATCGACAATCTGAAATTCTTCCTCGATTCCCAGGGTAAATTGAGTCTGGCGACTCATGGTTGAGCCTCACTTTCCGGGTTGGTTAACGCCCTGCTTTCGCGAAGTCCTGGATGCTTTGTTGAACAAATTCGCCCCAGGTCAGGTTCATCTGGCCATCCTGGTGCGCTTTGGCCCGGCGAATGGCCATTCGAGCGGCAGCCTCGACCACCCACTCAAAATTGTCTTCACCCACCGAGTAGTAGTCTGCATCCGGCGCTGGATTGCAGAAATCGATGGCGTAGGGTTCACCATCACGAATGGCCAGTTCCACGGTGTTAAAATCGTAACCCAGAGCCCGGTTCAGCTTCAGCACAGCTTCTTCCATTTTCTCTTTCAGGCGGGCTTCCACCGGCGGGGGATTTTTGACATACTGCAGATGAAATGGCTGGCGAGGATCGTAGGCCATCAGACGGACCTCCCTGCGATCCAGACAGTAACAGCGGTAATAGTCGGTAAACTGAATCTCCTCCTGCAACATCATGACCAGCGTGCCGGTATGATTGTAGATGCTGAAAAACTCCTCCCGATTGTTGACCTTGTAAACGTTGCGCCAGCCGCCGCCGGCATACGGCTTCATGAAGGCTGGAAAGCCGACGTATTCGAAGATGGCGTCCCAGTCCAGTGGGTAGGCCAGATTGCGCATGGACATCTCGTTGGTATTGGGAGGATGCTGGTTGGATGGCAGCAACACGGTTTTGGGCACCTTCACGCCAATATACTCGGCCAGACAGTTGTTGAAAAACTTGTCGTCGGCACTCCACCAGAAGGGGTTGTTGATCACCGCCGTTCCGGTGAGGGCGGCGTTTTTCAGGTATGCCCGGTAAAAGGGAATATCCTGGGAAATGCGGTCAATAATCACGGCGTAGCCGCTGGGCATGTGCTGCATTACCTTGTCGATGCGTACAAACTCCGCCTGAATGCCCGGCTCGTTTTTTGCATTCACCCGCTCAACAAATGCAAAGGGAAATGTGTTTTCCTGGCCGAATAAAATTCCAATCTTTTTCATGGAAAAGACTCCTGCCCCTCCAGGGGCTACTTGCCTGTTTTACCCGATAAAAAATTTGCGGGTGGCACGTACTGGTTTCCACCCGCAAGCATAGGTTAAAGATGCACTCAATTGGGGCCAAATTCAACCAAAGATTGAGAATTGTCCGGGCTCCCGACCATTTCTACAGTTTGCCGAACATGCACACCCGGGTCTGGTTAATGCCGGAGGCTTCGGGGCCGGCCAGCAGCCAGAGGGCATCGGCAATCTGGCGGGGGGTGACCCATTGGCTGCTGTCGGCGTCGGGCATGCTCTGTCGGTTCGCCGGGGTGTCGATGATGCTGGGCAAAATCACATTGGCGCGGACGTTGAAAGGCAGCCCTTCCCGGGCCAGGGTTTCGGTCAGCGCCACTACCCCTGCCTTGCTCACCGAATAGGCGGCCAGACCGGCAGGCAGGGTCAGCGCAGCCTGGGCCGCAATGGTTACAATGACGCCGCCTCCGGAGCGCTTCATGCGGGCAAAGGCTTCCCGCACGGTCAGAAAGGTGGCGGTGAGATTGGTTTGCAGCATGGCGTTCCACTGGTCAAGCGGCGTCTCGGCAATATCCCCGCCCATCCAGAAACCGCCGGCCAGTTGGAGCAGAACCCGGGGCATCCCCAGCTTTTCTTCAATCTGGTTGAAAAACGCCTGCACCGACTGCTCGCTGGTCAGGTCAGCAGGGAACCCATGGAGCCGCTCTGCCCCGGGCAGTTGCGCGCGCATCTGCTGAAATTTCGCTTCGTTGCGGAAGTTGACCGCCACGGTGTCCCCACCGGCCAGAAATTTTTCCACCACCACGCGCCCCAGACCACCGGTTCCCCCGGTGATGACCACAATCCGATCCTCTGTCATGCGTTTACCTCGCCTGTTTGAATGATTTTTTGCCTTTGCTTTCGTTGCGCCGCCGCTGCATGAGCTGCCTGAACCTGTGACTCACTAAATATGCCAGTCCCGGGCAATGGATTCAACACTTTTGTGCCCCCCGTCGGCACCATGCCCCCCGGAGGCGGCCTGGCTGGCCAGCTGGCAAATGCGCGGGGAAAATAGGGGGTAGCCAGGCACTCCGGCAGCGCAAACAGCCGGGCGGACACGCGGCCGGATTGCTTGCTGCTCCCTATGGCTCGTTGGGGATCTCCGGAGGGTCCTCCTGAACCAGATGGAAGGGCCATTCCGCCTTGGGAAACTGGCTTTTCAATTGGCCCTGTTCTACAATGCCGTAACCGATGAGGCAGCCTTTGTAACGCACCAGCACCTGCCTTTTTCCTTCCACCGGCAGGTTCATCGGTTGGCGATTGACGAAGGCCTGCAGTGCGGCGGGATCGGGCAGTTCCACCACCTGTCGGGTTGCCTGTGGCCCCAGCAGATGGGCGCCGCCGGTGGTCAGTTTGGCTGCCTGTTTGAGCAGGTGGGCCATCATCAGGCCCATCTGGAGAGGGCGTGCCTGAAAGGGGAATTCGGCCAGTTCCCGGGACACCACGGACAGATTTTTGCCCACCACAAACCGGTACGGAGCAAGGGCCTTTTCCGGGATGCCGAAATGCCGGCACAGGTATTCCAGGTATTTCTTTGCCGGCGCGGTGCGGGCATTCAAAAAAGCCAGGTGCTCGGGCGGGCGACGACCGGTTTTTCTGACCGGCGGAGGCATTGCCTCGGTTTTGCGCAGCCGGGCTACAAAAAACCCTTCCGATTCGTTTTCGAACGGGTAGATCCGGATGGCTCGGTTTAATTGCGGGTGGAATGCCTGCCCTTCAAATTCAGTCAATCCGGGATGGGTCTCCAGCCCCGGCAGGGAGATGGCTTCCAGCTCCACCGGATAATTCTCCAGAACATGACTGACGACGGCTTCGTTCTCCTGAGGGGTGAGCGTACAGGTGGAATAAACCACCACCCCTCCCGGCCGTACCGCCTTGACGGCGCTGATCAACAGGCTGCGCTGGCTGCGGGAGAGCCGATCGCAATGGGCCGGCGTCCACCAGCCCAGCACCTCTGGATTTTTGTGCAGGGTGCCCAGGCCGCTGCAGGCCGGGTCCAGCAGCACCCGATCGAATTGCTCGAAATAGGCGTTGCCGTACTGTTCGCCATACCATTTGTAAACGGCCGTGTTAACAACCCCCATCCGCTCCAGATTGGTGATGAGCCCGCGCAGGCGCTTCATGGCCACATCGTTGGCCACAATCACCCCCCGGTTGGCCATCAGCCCGGCCATCTGGGTGGTTTTGGAACCTGGAGCGGCGGACAGGTCCAGCACGCGTTCCCCTGGCCGAGGATCCAGCACCAGCGGTGGAATCATGGAGGAAAGATCTTGCACGTAAATGTAGCCCAGAAAATGGCTCAAAGATTTGCCGATGGGGAACGGCTGAAACTGAATGCGGAACACATTCGGCAGGGTGGGATGGGCTTCAAACCGGAAGCCTTCTTCTGCCAGCAAAGCAGCCTGGGCCTGAATGTCCCCTTTGAGCGGATTGAAACGAATGGTGTGGGGATAGGCCAGCCCGATTTGCTGGTAAATTCGGTGCCGTTGTTCGCCCACCAGGGCAGCCAGTAGGGTGTCCAGCTCTGGCGAAATGCGGCCTCCGCCTGGTTCAGTCCGGTTTTTTTCGATTTCGGTCATTGGCTCCGGTTTTTCCTCTCATTCCTGGCTGTTCCGACGGCAAATAATTTAGACGCTGGCCGGGGCGTTGGAGAGAGGTATTTGAAAAAGGGGGACGGTCGCAGCGTTTCCTGACGCGGCTCCACCCTCGGGTGAACTTTTCGGGAATGCCCCACGCTTTTTAATGGGATTGCCCGGGGCGGAAGGGCACAGTTCGGCTGTGCCTGGTGCCGGCTCGCAGGCCGAAAAAGGTGACGACCAGCAGAATCAGGGCGAGAATGAAGAACATGCCCAGGATGCCCTCACCAAGCCAGTGCACCAGCTGATGGATGAACAGGTTTTCCGGCCAGCCGAAGGGCTTCCACAGGAAAAGCGCGGCCAAAAACAGGGCCACGAGCAGATCCGCAACCAGAAGGGCGCGCAGGGAAAGTGCAAGCCGGCGGTTCTGGCTGATCTGCGGCCGGAAAAGCCGGGCCAGCACGACCAGGACGCTGCTACCAAACAGAATCAGGAAGACGGCACCGCTGGCCAGAAGAGTGAGCAGCGCCTCGGGCAGATGGGCCCACGGTGCGGCCGATCCGTCCATGGCGAACCAGAACAGGACAACAAACACCAGCATCCCCAGCGAGAGGCCCAGCTGGGTAAGCAGGCCGGGTGCCCGGTTCTTCAGGTCGCTCAGGGTGGGAAGGGAAGCGGCCTGCGCCGGAAACGGATTGCCCTTGCCGTCCGCGCTGTGTGCGGGCCGGCCGCGAACCCGGAGAGCAAAGGCAAGCGGAGTCAACCCCTCGCCTTCCACCACCAGTGCCCACTCGTGTCTGGCAGGACCCCTGCCGGAGCCGGGAAGGTGCGCCGGAATTCGGAATCGAAAGGAAACGGTTTGCCAGGCCCCGGCGCAATGAACCGTGGCCTCGCAATACTGGTGCCACAGCGGATTTTCTTGCAACCATTGCCAGCCGCTGCGCCGGCGAAAAACGCGTGTTTTCTGGAGCACCAGATGCACACGCGCCGTCTGTAACGGCCGGCCGTTTACCGGCAAGCAAATTTTTCCGGAAAGAAATTCGCCGGTTCGGACCTCGGGTGAATCCAGTCGCAGGCGGGCCCTGGCTGCCCCGCCTGCCAGCGCCCGAATGCCGGACATCATCAGGCCTGCCCCCAATGCGGGGAATACCAGCCCAATGTAAAGGGCGGGCTGCTGAAGGAACCTGTGTGGGGATTTCAGCACCACCTCGTACAGAAAGGGCACTGAAAGCAGGAGGAACATTGCGCCCGAGGAAAGGCGAAGTCCGGGCGTCAGCTGGCCGCGAAAGGTGAGCGCCTGCCCGGCAGAGGGCCCGCGGAGCTGGCGTTGTTTCAATCGGTAAACTTGAATGGCAAAGCTGACCATGGTGGCCAGTGTTAAACCGACGATTAAAAGCACCAGTGCCTGGCTGTGAGCCTGGCAAAACGTTAAACAGGCCAGTCGGAAGTGTTCCAGCATGAACAAAGTTTCCCTGCTTTGCCCGGTGTCTGTGCACAAAGCCGGTTGTCCGGCGCCTGCAGGCAACCCTTCAGTGCGCCGTGCTCCGGAAAGCTACATTGTCGGCACGTTGGGCGAAAAGATAATCCGGAAGGGCATAGACAGCGCGTATGGGGCAGGTAAAAAAAAGGCAGTGGCTCCAGGCGTAGCCACTGCCCGATTTCTGGTAGGGAACCGCCGACACCCCGAGGGTTCAGGCCCGCTCGATGGCTTTCAGCAGGGCGCGTCTGGCATATACCCGGGCCAGATGGGCGCGATACTCGCTGCTGGCGAAATGGTCGCTCATCACATCCACGCCCTCGGTCGCCTTTTCGACAGCCTGCTCAACGGTGGCCGGATCGGTGCTCTGGCCTTTCAGGGCATCCTCCACCGCCTTCGCTCGATAGGCCGTACTGGCCACCCCGGTAAGGGCCACTCGGGCCTCCTGAATGGTGCCGCCATCCACGGTGACGACGGCCGCACAGCCCACCACGGCAAAACGGGAAGCCGGGTGGGGGAATTTCAGGTAGGCGGAACCGGTTTTGCCGCTCAGTTTGGGGAAGCGGATTTCGGTGATCAGTTCGCCGGGTTGCAGGCTGGTGGTAAACAGGTCCACGAAGAAGTCGGCGGCGGCAATTTTTCGGCTGCCGCCGGCGCCCTGGACCACAATTTCTGCGTTTCCGGCCAGAACGGCCGCCGGGTAATCGGCCGCGGGGTCGGCATGGGCCAGGCTGCCGCCGATGGTGCCTTTGTTGCGTACCTGCACATCGCCGATGGCCGCCGCTGCTTCGGCCAGAAACGGCAACTCGTTGACCACCAGATCCCAGGTGGCGATTTCGTGATGGGTGGTCAGCGCACCAATGGCAATGGCATTTCCTTCTTCGCGGATGTAATTCAATTCGGCCAGCCTGCCGATGTCGATGATACGGCCCGGACGGGCCAATCGTAATTTCATGGAAGGCAGCAGGCTGTGGCCGCCGGCCAGCACGCTGGCCTCCCCGCCGTAGGTCTGCAACAGCTGAAGGGCCTCCTGAAGGCTGCCCGGTCGATGATATTCAAATGAGGCTGGAATCATGTGGCACCTCCTGGTTTACGCTGTTTTGGCTTGTTGAATGGCTCGCCAGACCCGCTCCGGGGTGAGCGGCATCTGCAGGTCTCTGACCCCGAACGGCGAGAGGGCATCCACCACCGCATTGACCACTGCCGGGGTAGAGCCGATGGTTCCGGTTTCTCCGGCACCTTTCACACCCAGGGGATTGTGCGGGCAGGGGGTCACCTGCCGGTCGACCACAAATTCGGGCAAATCGTCGGCCCGAGGCAGGGCGTAATCCATGAAGGTCCCGGAAATCAGCTGCCCGGATTCGTCGTAAACGGCCCCTTCCAGCAGCGCCTGCCCGATGCCCTGGGCCAGCCCACCGTGAACCTGACCGTCCACGATCATGGGATTAATCACGTTGCCCACATCATCCACCGCCACGTATTTCAGCAGTTTTACTTTTCCGGTTTCCGGGTCCACTTCCACCACGGCCAGATGGGCGCCGAAGGGGAAGGTGAAATTCGCCGGATCGTAAAAGGCGGTAAACTCCAGGCCCGGTTCCAGGCCTTCCGGATAATTGTGAGGCACATAGGCGGCCAGTGCCACCTCGCCGAAGCTGATGGAGCGGTCGGTGCCGCGAACGGTCCATTTGCCGTCCTCGAATTCCAGGTCCTCTTCGGCGGCTTCCAGCAGATGGGCCGCGATTTTGCGGCCTTTTTCCAGAATTTTATCCAGGCTGCGGGCAATGGCGCTGCCACCCACGGCCAGCGAGCGAGAGCCATAGGTGCCCATGCCAAATGGCACCGATTCGGTATCCCCGTGAATCACTTCCACGTCTTCCAGATTCAGGCCCAGCCGATCGGCCACAATTTGAGCAAAGGTTGTCTCGTGGCCCTGACCGTGGGCATGGGAACCCACATACACGGTCACCTTTCCGGTGGGCTGCACGCGCACCTGGGCGGCTTCGTAAAGCCCGGCCCGGGCCCCCAGAGCGCCCACCACCGCCGATGGAGCAATGCCGCAGGCCTCGATGTAGGTAGAGAAGCCGATCCCCAGATAGCGGCCCTGCTTGCGCAATTCTTCTTGCTGTTTGCGCAGGCCCTGGTAGTCGGCCACTTCCAGCAGTTTTTCCAGTACGCCGTGGTAATTGCCGCTGTCGTATTGCAGGGCCACCTGCGTCTGATAACCGGGCTGATTCACCCCGTCGAAGGGCGGGATGAAGTTCTTCTTGCGCAGTTCGGCCGGATCGACCCCCAGTTCGCGCGCTGCGGTTTCCACCAGCCGCTCCAGCAGGTAGGTGGCCTCGGGACGTCCCGCTCCGCGGTAGGCATCCACCGGCGTTGTGTTGGTGAACACCGCCGTCACGTCCACATGAATGGCCGGGGTGGTATAGAGCCCCTGCAGCAGGGTGCCGTACAGGTAGGTTGGAATGGCCGGAGCAAAGGTAGAAAGATAGGCCCCCAGATTGGCCAGGGTGTTCACCCGCAGCCCGGTGATCTTGCCGTCCTGATCGAAGGCCATTTCGGCCACTGTGTAATGGTCCCGGCCGTGGGCATCGGTCATGAAGCTTTCGCTCCGCTCGGCCGTCCATTTCACCGGCCGTCCCAGGCGTCCGGCACACCAGGTGACCAGGGCCTCTTCGATGTAGTGAAAAATTTTGCTGCCAAAACCACCGCCCACATCCGGGGAAACCACCCGCACCTTGTGTTCGGGGATGCCGAGCACAAAAGCGCACATCAGCAGGCGGATCACATGGGGGTTTTGAGAGCTGGTGTAGAGCGTGTATTTGTCCGTAGCCGGATTGTAGTCCCCGATGGCGCTGCGCGGTTCGATGGCGTTGGGGATCAGCCGCTGATTGACCAGTTCCAGCCGGGTTACGTGCGCGGCCTGCTGAAATGCGGCATCGGTTTTGGCCTTGTCGCCCAGCTCCCAGTCGAAGCAAATGTTGTTGGGCGCTTCCTCGTGCACCACCGGCGCACCGGGCTGAATGGCCTTGCGCACGTCCACCACCGCATCCAGCACCTCGTAATCGACCTCCACCAGTTCGGCGGCATCCTTGGCCTGTTGGCGGGTCTCGGCAATTACCACCGCCACCGCATCCCCAACGTATCGCACTTTATCCACAGCAAGGATGGGGTGCGGGGGTTCCTTCATCGTGTCCCCGTTCTTGAAGTTGACCTGCCAGCCGCAGGGCACACCGGACACACCGCTATCGGCAATGTCTTTTCCGGTGAACACCGCCACCACCCCCGGCGCCGCCTGAGCACGAGACGTGTCCACCGATTTGATCCGGGCGTGGGCATAGGGACTGCGAACGATAGATGCATAGGTCATGTTGGGCAGAACCAGGTCGTCGGTGTACTGGCCACGACCGGTAATAAAACGTAAATCCTCCACCCGTTTCACCGATTCGCCGATCAATTTTGCCATGGCCACCTCCTAGCCTAATTTTTCTGCCGCATATTGAATGGATTTAACAATATTCTGGTACCCCGTGCACCGGCAGTAATTGCCTTCCAGGGCTTTGCGAATTTCCGCTTCGCTGGGTTTTGGGTTGCGCTGGAGCAGATCGGCGGCCAGCATAATCATGCCCGGGGTACAGAAGCCACACTGCAATCCATGCATTTCTTTAAAGCCTTCCTGAAGGGGGTGCAGTTTGCCATTCTCGGCCAGCCCTTCGATGGTGGTAATTTCCGCCCCGTCCGCCTGAACGGCCAGAACCGTACAGGACTTCACCGCCTTACCGTTCATTAGAACCGTACAGGCCCCGCACTGGCTGGTATCGCACCCCACATGGGTGCCGGTTAAACGCAGCACGTCTCGCAGATAGTACACCAGCAATAGTCGAGGCTCAACCGAATGGGAATACTGCTTCCCATTCACAGTGACTGTGATGGGCACTTCCATAGCTTGTTCCTCCAGATAGGTTTATCGTTACAGAAGCCTGTCTCAGACCTGCAGTCTGATTTTCAGGTTCGGGAAGCGGCGAAGCTGCTCTGAAGCGCTGATGTTCTTTGCGTCGCACGAAAGCGCCTGTCGCTGCTCGATGCTCCGGGTTCTGGGAACTGAGGGCAACAGCATCCTCGCAGACAGGTGCGGTACGTGTTCT
>RFHE01000139.1 GCA_003696445.1 Calditrichota bacterium
CGGCGCACCTCGCGACTGGCCGACACGCTGTAATCGAGAAGCTGGCTGTTGATTCGGAGCCGATGAAAAAGAGTCATCTGGTTGGGCAGCGTCTGATCCAGCATCACCCCCCAGTAGGGCAACCGGTATTGTTCGCTGAACGTGGAATCGGCCTCCAGGAGATTGGCATCGAAATTCTGGACAGAATAATCGTAACCCACCTCGGAACGCAGTTGCCAGCGCGGCACAGTGGAGCTGGTTAATGCCTGCACCGCAACGCTGGAAGCCGGGTTGGGCCGGGGTCCAGGGTCTGGGGCTTCCGTTTCATCCGGCAGCCATCCAGCAGTGTCGGTAAGCGCCTCTAACACCAGTTCAAACAGGATCCTTGCCTCCAGCCAATTCCCATTCACCAAGGCTTGTTCCCCATCGTGAAAGATTTGAAGGGTTGTAGAATCCAGCAAAGCCCGCTTTTGCAGGGCCAGTTGAACGTCCAGATACAGGTTTTCGACAGTCAATGAATCCAGAACTGCCTTCTCACCACCGGCAGAAGCGGGAGCAACGTTCCGGCCCAGCAGGGGAAGGCTCAGCCAGAGGAGCATGACAATCAACCTTTTTAGAACGGAGGCTCTCATTCCACCTGTTTCGTCAAGATTGGTTTAAAAATAAGGGTGCTACCCCAATCCATTGAGAGTAGCACCCTTTTCTCCTGTGAGGCGCACAGATCAGGGCTGCCCGATGAAATAGGGCACGGCCCAGGTTGTAGATCGGTACGGATAGGTCCCTTCATCGCTGTCGAAGATGGTTCCATTGTCGATCGCATCGACGATGGCATGGAAGAAAGCATCGCGTTGCGGACCCACCTCGAAGGTCGTTTCGAAGAGATCGAAATTGGTGACCGGATCCTTTCCGACGAAGCGCATTTCCTTGCGATGATGCTGATGGCGATTGGTGTTGAAGTGAATGAGAACCTGTTCCAGAGCACCGCTGGAATCGGGCAGCGGGTTGGGTGTGTTGTTCTCTACACTCACCTGAACCACCACTTCTTCTCCGGGTGCAAACACCGGGATGTCGCCAGGTATTTCCAGCAGCGTATGGAGCGGATCGGAGAAGCTGAAGCTCTGCCCACCGGAACTGGTAACGGTTACTTCATGAATGCGAATAGTGGAATTGGGACTGTTGCCCTGTAAGAGGCTGATGGCATTCAGCATCCAGCGTCCCCGCCGCGGACGACGATCGCGTTCCAGGTCCGAAGGATTGTCCGACACCCGGTCGGTGGCTTTGCGCACAAAGATGGCCGTCCGCCGAACGATGTGGCGCAAGGGCTTCCGGTGCACCACAAAGGTGTCTGCTTCGCTGTTCAACTTTTCCACGACCACAAAATTTCCGGCCAGAACGCGCTCCAAAAATACTTTAAACGTGTCCGGGGCAATCCGGCGAATGGCCAGCGTCCGTGGAAAACGCTCCCGAATCCGCCGACCATAACGCACCACATTGTTCAACGGGGAAAGCAGCTCGCCCAGACCATTTTTAAAGGCAAAGGGCGTACCCGGAGCAGTGGTTCCTTCGATGTCGGGGTCATCAATCCCTTCGTCGAACAGGAGATCCACGTTTTCGTCCTGAGCAAAGGACTGCAGCTCAACATCCTCGCTGACGGCCCCTTCCGGATTTTTTTCGCAACCGGTTAATCCCATCATTGCCAGAAGCACGGCTGCAATCACTAACAGAATTCCCATCTGTCGTTTCATGATTGTTCACCTCCTTTTGTTAGTTGTTTTTCCTTTAAGCACGTCACCTTACGTCGGGCCCGAGTGTGTTAACGTGTTAAAATCGAGATTCCCAGCTGGGCATATTGATCAGCCAGAGCCCAGCGATTTGTGGCGCCGGCCTGCCGGGCTAATTCCAGCAATCGCCGGGCATTCTGCAGCCGGAAGGCCTCGATCCCGGAAGCCTCACCCTCGCCTTCCAGCTTGGTGACCAGCTGTTCAAGCCGTTCAATGACAGCACGCGCGCCCAGCGCCTGAACAGAACGACTGTCTTCCAAAAGCATTAAATTGTTCAATTTCAACATCATCAGTTTGACAACCTTTAAGCTTTGAAGCGCCTGGGAGTATTGACGCTGAGCGGCAAAGCTTTCCGCCTGGCTTAAGTTTTGTTCAATAAGCCGGCGAAAGTCTGCAAAGCGGTGCTGGTCCATGCTTTGAGAGAGTTCCTGCAAGGTTGCGCGGGCACGAGTTATTTCGTTTTTGACACGGACTTCCGGGTCAATCTGGTCTGCCCTGCGCAGCTGCTCCAGCTTCACCAACAACCTACTGGCAAAGAGCAGTTTTTGGCGGGCCAGGCGCAGGCGATTTTTCACCATCAATTGCTTGGCCTGGCTCACGAAACGACGTGCTCGTTCCAGCAAGGCTCTGGCTTGCGGCCTTTTTGTTAGTGCAGGGTCATTGCCCAGCGCATTGATCTGATTTTCCAGCCTCCCAAGGTTTTCAGCGATTCGAAAGTCCTCATTTTGAGGAATTCGTTCGCCAAGGTCGATAATCCGGTAAAGCAAATGTGTAAGGGCACGGGCTTGCTGGGCAGCCTGAGTCCATTCGTGGGCGTCGATTAGCCGACGAATTTTGCGATAGGAACGGGAGGCTGCGGCGAACATCTGATTCAATTGGGGCTCAGGGTTTTGCGAAACCAACTGCTCGGCCCGGCGGTAGAGCAGCTCCAATTCTTGCAACAAGCCTCTGGCGTCCGAAGCACGGTCCCGGTTTACCGGCCCGGTTAATTCGATGGCTTTCTGGGCAAAGAAAATGGCCATCCGATAGTATTCCAGGGCGGCAAAGGGATTGTCGCTGCGGGCAAGCTGAAAGGCTTTGTTCCGGAAAAACCTGGCCCGCTCCAGCATGCGCAATGCCTGCTCATTTTGACTACCGCGCAGGGCGAGTTCGGCCTGGTGAATCTTTCGGTCCGCTTCTTCTTTAAACCGTATGCGAATGCCAGGATGATTTCTTAGTTTTCTTTCCAGCAAATTCAATTTCTGGAACGCTGCGCGAATATGGACTCTGGCCAGTTCCCATTTCCGGTCCCTGGCCAGTTGGCGGGCAGTGCGAAGCTCCGACTCGATTTCCTGAATCAATCGATTAAATTGATCCCTCAAATCTGCATTCTGAATTACACTGCTCAGGGTGCGGACCCTGTTGAGCAAAGTTTGAAGACGGTCCAGATCCCGC
Source organism: Calditrichota bacterium (assembly GCA_003696445.1). Lineage (GTDB taxonomy): Bacteria > Calditrichota > Calditrichia > RBG-13-44-9 > J042 > J042. The sequence goes on from RFHE01000139.1 coordinate 3,195, forward strand.
CCCACCTGCGTGTCCATCTGGGCGGACGCTAACTGGACACAGAGCATTATAAGGAACAGTGTCAGAACGATGAGTCTTTTCATGTTCTTCAAAAACTCCTTTTAGATTCACCAACGTTATTTACAAAGCATGTGCCAGAATCTAACATTGAACTTTATTCTTTTGTTTTTACAATATTTACATTGATTTCATTAAGGAACAGGCAAGATGGGTACAACTGGAAACCGTACCAGATGGTACAGTTGGTGTACCCATCGGTAAAAGCCGAAATTGGGCTTGCGTCTGCTTTAGAGAGGAGTTCGAGTGCGGGCATAAAAAAAAGGCGTTCCAGCGAGGTTGCTGGAACGCCTTTTTTATGGAAACACAGTTCCCTGGCGACGACCTACTCTTCCACCCCGTTTCCAGGGCAGTACCATCGGCGCTGGTGGGCTTAACTGCTCTGTTCGGAATGGGAAGAGGTGTTTCCCCACCGCCATAGTCGCCAGAGAAACACTTGCTGATCTTCTCTGGGCTTGGGGGCGATGTGAGGCAGAGGCATCGGCGCTCTGCTGGAGGGGAGCAAGAAAAATGGTAGGTCAAGTCTCACGGCTCATTAGTACTGCTCGGCTCAACCCATTGCTGGGCTTACACCTGCAGCCTATCGACCTCCTGGTCTCGGAGGTGCCTTCAGTCCCCCGACGAATCGGGGGAGGGGATACCTCATCTTGGGCAGGGTTTCGCGCTTAGATGCTTTCAGCGCTTATCCTCACCGGACATGGCTACCCAGCTGTGCCACTGGCGTGACAACTGGTACACCAGAGGTCCGTCCACTCCGGTCCTCTCGTACTAAGAGCAGAGCCCCTCAAGTATCCTACGCCCGCAACAGATAGGGACCGAACTGTCTCGCGACGTTCTAAACCCAGCTCACGTACCGCTTTAATTGGCGAACAGCCAAACCCTTGGGACCTTCTCCAGCCCCAG
>RFHE01000140.1 GCA_003696445.1 Calditrichota bacterium
AGATTTTTATTGCAAACAGATCGTCCAGCGGCTACATCCGCTCCGGTGCACTGACCCCCATGATGGCAAAGCCGTTGGCCAGCACGGTGCGGGTGGCCAGGCACAGGGCCAGCCGGGCGGCGCTCAGCTCCCGATCCTCGCCGATAACCCAGCACTCCGTGTAGAATTTGTGGAAGGCGGTGGAAACTTCGCTCAGGTACTGGGGCAGCAAATGCGGTTCGTACTGGGTGCCGCAGCGCATGACCACCCTGGGGAAATCCACCAGTTTTTTCATCAGCGCCAGTTCCGCCGGATGTTCCAGGCGTTCCAGGGTCGGATTTTCCGGAGGGGTAAGGCCTTGCTCGGCGGCCTTGCGCAGGATGCTGCAAATGCGGGCGTGGGCATACTGGTTGTAGTACACCGGGTTGTCTTCGCTCTGGCTGCGCGCCAGTTGCAGATCGAAATTCAGGTGGCTCTGCATGCTGCGCATCAGGAAAAACCAGCGGGTGGCATCGGCACCCACCTGATCCACCAGCCAGTCCAGGGTCACGAAGGTGGCCTTGCGGGTGGACATTTTCACCTGTTCCTTGCCTTCGTACAGGGTGACGAACTGGTGAATCAGCACCTTGACCCGGCTGGTGTCGTAGCCCAGGGCCTGCAGCCCGGCCAGCACATCCGGATAGGTGGCGATGTGATCGGCGCCCAGCACATCGATGATTAAATCGAAACCGCGGTCGAATTTGGTTTTGTGGTAGGCAATGTCCGGCAGCCGGTAGGTAGGTTCGCCGCTGCTCTTTACAATGACCCGATCCTGCTCCAGGCCTAGGGCGGTGGCTTTAAACCACAGGGCACCATCCTTTTCGTAGGCCAGCCCCTTTTTCTTGAAGACCTCAATCACCTGCTCGATCAATCCCGATTCGTAAAGATCCGATTCGTTGAAAAATACGTCGAAGTAAATGTTGAGCCGGGCCAGGGTCTGTTTGATTTCCTCGAAGATGATCTTCTCGGCCGTCTCTTTGAAGATGGTCAGATCCGAAGTATCGCGCAGGCTGTCGCCGTATTTATCCAGAAGATGGCGGGCGATATCCCGAATGTATTCGCCCTGATAGTGATCCTCGGGGAAGTCCACCGATTCGCCCAGCAGCTCCAGGTAGCGCAGCCGCACCGAATTGGCCAGCACCCGCATTTGCCTACCGGCGTTGTTGAAATAATATTCCCGGCTGACCTGGTAGCCCAGCCACTGGAGCAGATTGGCCACCGTGTCCCCTAGTACCGCCTGCCGGCCGTGGCCCACGGTCAGGGGGCCGGTGGGATTGGCGCTGACAAATTCCACCTGGGCCTTCCGGCCTTCGCCCAGACGGTTGCGGCCATACTGGTCTTTCTGTTTCAGAATCTCGCCCAGCAATTCCCTGAGCAAACCCGGAGAAAGGAAAAAGTTGATGAACCCCGGTCCGGCAATTTCCACCTTGCTAAACCAGCCTTCCGGCAATTGGAGGGCTTCCTTGATGGCGGTGGCCACCTGGCGCGGGTTCTGCTTCAGTTGCCGGGCTAAAATCATGGCCACGTTCACACTCAAGTCCCCGTGCGCTTCCAGCCTGGGGCGGTCAAACTGGTAGGCTACTTCCGGGTAATCGAGGCGCTTCAGGGCCTGGTCGATGCGCTCGCGCAGCGTCGTCTCCACGGCAATCATTCTTCCACCACCCTTTCCTGAGGCGCGTCCGCCCAAAGCTTTTCCAGGCTGTAAAACTCCCGAACTTGAGGCCGAAAAATGTGCACCACCACATCCACAAAATCCAGCAGCACCCAGTTCAGCACCTCGTAGCCTTCCCGGTGCCAGGGTTTAATGTTTTCCTCGGCCAGTTTCTCTTCGATGTAATCGGTGAGTGCTTTCACGTGGATGTCGCTTTCCCCGCTCATCAGAACGAAGAAATCGGTGATGTCGGTTAACTTCCGTAAATCCAGGATGAGAATGTCTCGGCCCTTCTTGTCCAGGGCCAGCTGGGAGATTTTTCGTGCCAGTGTCTGAGATTCCATAAGTCGGCGTTTATTTGGATTGAAAGGGTTTCAACGACTTAAAATCTGCACCAATGACGATGGTGGCATCCACCTGCAGGTTTTCATCTTTTTGCAGTCGGATTCGGGACTGGGGCAGACCCAGAGCCCGGGCAATTTTAGCCATCCGTTCGGGGTTGTCCACCCGATCCAGAATAAAGGTTTCCTTGACGTTGAAGCTTTTGTAATTGTCGCGCAGCACCACATCGATGTTGTTTTTCCTCAGGTAGCGGGTAACCCGCGCAGCCACCCCGGGTGCGCCACAGCCGTTGAGCACCTGCACCTGAATGCCTCGGGGCACCGGCTCCGGCTTGGGCGAAGGGGATTCCGTCTTTTCGGCGGCAGCTTCCGAGGCAGGGGGTGTGGCCTGTTCCGCGGGAGCATGCTTTTCGCCCCCCTGTGTGGCCGGGTGAGGCTGTTGAGCCGGTTGCCCTCCTGAGGTTGCGCGGCCGGTTTGGAGGGCCGGGCCGGCTTTCGGCCCCCCGTCCAGAAACGACCAGTGCCGGGAATTGAGGGCGTAATAGCCTGCGGCCAGAGCCATCACCAGCAGCAGGAGCCACAACGTGTTGCGTAAAAAGCGGCTGGCACCGCGGTCCGAATAGGGGACGGGGCCTCCCGGGGAAGATTGCTGATAGGCTTTTAATATGCGCTGGATTCGAGGATCGGACAGGTTTCTCCGTGTTCGTTTGGCCAAGGGCTTGTCAGACTCCTTCCCGTATTTCGCCTTTAGTATGGGTCAAAGGGGTTCAACCGGGCCGAACGATAAGGAGACAGGTAAGCGGGCTGAATGTTCACACCGACTTTAAAGAACGTGTTTTCCGAGGCACGGTACATCAACTCCGCACCGCCAAATAGCCTGGGCTGATTCAGCGCATTGCTCAAGGCTTTATTGCCAAACGAACTGTAGGGAAAGGACACGATGCCCAGATTGACTTTCAATAGCAGGGGATTGCTCAGGCGAAACATCATGGTATTCAAGTAGGAATTCATCATCAGGCTGCCGCCGGCACCCCCGACAAAGGACATGGAAAAGGTATGATGCATGCTGAAGCGACCGGGCG
>RFHE01000141.1 GCA_003696445.1 Calditrichota bacterium
AGGCGCAGGTTTTGCTGGCCGGCCTCCGCCACCTGCTGGCCGATTCGGCACTGCAGGTGGTGGTGGACACGTCCGCCACCCAGCCCCTGCCACCGTTGCTGCCTCTGGCGCATTACCTGACCCGCGCTCAGCGGAATCGGCCGGAGCTGGCTGCCCTGCGGGCCACCGAGCGGGCGGCCGCAGCACGCGTCGGCCTGGCCAGATCGCGCCTGTATCCTCAATTGGCCGCGCAACTCACCTATCACTATGCCCGGCCTGGCGTCAATTTTTTCCAGAACGCGTGGATGGACTACTACACCGTGGCGGTGCAGATGAGCCTGCCCCTGTGGGACTGGGGGCGGCGCAAACAGCAGGTCCGGCAGGCCCGCCTTCAACAGCAGACTGTGGACTGGCACCTGCGAGAGACCAAGCTGGCCATCGAGCAGCAGGTGCAGGAGGCTTACTGGCAGGTTCGCAGTACCCTGGACCAGGTTCAATGGCAACGCCGGCTGGTGGCCCAGGAGAAGGAGCGCTACCGGCGGATGAAGTCGCGCTTTGCCAGCGGCTTGATCAGTCCGCTGGATTTTCGTAGCGCCGAGGCCGCCCTAACTGAGGCCGAACTGACCCTGCAAAGCCTGCAAAGCCAGCTGGCGCGTGCTTTTCTGGAACTGGCCTATGCCACCGGCGAACTGACGGAAAACCAAAAGGACAGGTGATCTATGAGAAGATGTCTCTTCGGGCTGTTGGCCCTTGTGCTTTTCGGACAGCTGGGTTGTGGTGGTTCCCAACAAAACTGGCGTTTTACCGGCGTGGTGGAAGGCACCGACGTTCAGGTGCCGGCCCTCACCGGAGGCAAACTGGTGGCCCTGCCCGTGCAGGAAGGGCAGCCGGTGGCGCGCGGGCAATTGTTAGCTCAGGTGGACTCCACCGAGCTCCACCTGGAATGGCTGCGCAGCCAGGCAGCCCTGCGGGAGGTAAGCGGGCAAATCAACGTGGCCCGAATTCAACTGGCCCAGGCCCGGGCGGACCTGGAGCTGGCCCAGACCACCTTTGAGCGGCTGGACAAGTTGTACCAGCAAGGCAGCCTGCCCCAACAGCAATGGGACGAGGCACGCAATCGCTACCAGAAAGCGCGGGTGGCCTATCGGATGGCCGGCGAGCAGCTGGCCACCCTGCAGGCCCGGCAGAAACAAATTCGGGCCTCCCTGGCCCTGCTGCGTAAAAAGCTGGCCGATACACGCATCTACGCACCGGTCAGCGGCATCCTGACCACCCGTTACTTTGAAGTGGGCGAAGCGGTGCCCCCGCTGGGCAGCGTGGTCGAAGTGCTCCGGCTGGACACCGTCTGGGTCAAAGTGTACCTCTCCGAACACATGCTCTCCCGGGTTCAACCCGGGGACAGTGCCCGCATCCACGTGAATGGACGCGCTGAAACCCTGCCGGGAGAAATCGTCTGGATCAGCCCGGAGGCGGAATTTACGCCCAAGAACATCCTGACCCCGGAAACCCGTACCGCGCTGGTGTACGCCGTGAAGGTGAACATTGCCAACCCCCGGGGTTGGCTCAAGCGGGGCATGCCCGTGGAAGTGGAACTGTTTCCCGGCGAGGATAAGGGCCAATGATTACCGTTCGGGCACAACAGGTCAGCAAAGCCTTTGAGGGCAATCAGGCTCTGGAGCGGATCGACCTGGAAGTCCAGGCCGGAGAAATCGTCGGATTGATCGGTCCGGATGGGGCCGGGAAAACCACCCTGTTGCGTTGCATCTGCACGCTGCTCACCCAGGATGAAGGACGGATTGAAGTGCTGGGCATGGACACGCGCCACCAGCGCGCCGGCATTCGGGCACGCATCGGGTACATGCCCCAGCAATTTTCCCTGTACCCGGATCTCACCGTCCAGCAAAACCTGGATTTTTTTGCCGAATTGTTCGAAGTGCCCCCTGCGGAACGGGCCGAGCGCCTGGAAAAGTTGTACCGGTTTTCGCGGCTGGGGCCGTTCCGGGACTACCCGGCACAGGCCCTCTCCGGGGGCATGAAGCAGAAGCTGGCCCTCTCCTGTGCGCTCATCCACACCCCACCCCTGCTGGTGCTGGACGAACCCACCTTCGGGGTGGACCCGCTGTCCCGACAGGAATTCTGGGAAATTCTTCAGGAAGTAAACCGACAGGGCACCACCATTCTGGTTTCCACCGGCTACATGGACGAGGCGGATCTGTGCCACCGGGTGGGCTTAATGAACGCCGGCCGAATGGTGGCCTTCGGCCAGCCCGATCAGTTGCGCTCGCTGTACCGGTACCCCCTTTTTCTTGTGGAAGGGGAAAGGCTGCGGCAACTGCGGGATTTTTTCCGGGCCCAACCGGAGGTACACAGCACCCGGCTGTTCGGGGATAGCCTGCACGTCAGCTTCAATCGCCCCCCACAGCCCGAGCAGTGGCAGCGGTGGCTGAGGACCTGGGAGGGACCACCCTTTCGCTGGGAAGTCATCAATCCGGCCATTGAGGATGTGTTTCTGGAACTGGCGGAGGGCGCATGAAGTCCGGCACCATTTCCGTGCAGGTCGAGCAGTTGACCCGGCGTTTTGGCTCGCTGGTGGCGGTGGACAGGGTCAGTTTTTCGGTCCAGCGCGGGGAAATATTCGGCTTTCTGGGCGCCAACGGGGCGGGCAAGACCACCCTGATCCGGGTGCTCTGCGGCCTGCTGGCGCCCTCGGCCGGCAGAGCCCTGGTGGACGGGATCGATGTAGCCACCCAGCCGGAAAAAGTAAAACAGCGCATCGGCTACATGAGCCAGCGCTTCTCTCTGTACAACGAT
>RFHE01000142.1 GCA_003696445.1 Calditrichota bacterium
GTTCGAAAACACCGGCGAGGTGGTGTTTGCCTGCGACTCGCAGGGACGGCTGGTGGAAATCAATCCCGCTGCCCTCCAGGTGTTTGGCTGTGACCGGCCCGAGGAACTGATCGGGAAACATCTCGGGCGCGACCTCTTCCTGGACCCGCAGGACTACCAGCAAATTCACCAATCCCTGCAAACGGAAGGCGCCGTGCACAATCGGGAAATACAGGTCCGGGATCTGCGCGGCGAACCGCGCACGTTGCGCATCTCGGCGACCGCACTGCGCGACCAGAAGGGGAACCTGCAGGGCTTCAGCGGGCTGATGCGCGACGAAACGGAAATCCGCAGGTTGGAAGAGCAATTCTTTCAGGCGCAAAAGATGGAATCCATCGCCCTGCTGGCCGGCGGCGTGGCCCACGATTTCAACAACATTCTGGGCGGCATTCTGGGCTACGCCTCCTTCCTGAAAATGAAATTGCCGTCGGATTCCCCCCTGCACCCTTACCTGGACACCATCGAGAACGGTGCCCGCAGAGGCGCCGAACTCACCGCCCAGCTGCTGGCGTTTTCTCGAAAATCTCAGGGACGCTCCCGGCCCGTTCAGTTAAACCGGGTGGTCCGCGAAGCCCACAAATTGCTCCGTTCCACCATTGATCGGGCGATTTCGGTTCAGCTGAATCTGGAAGAACCCCTGCCCACCATCGAAGCAGATGAGACCCAACTGCACCAGGTAATCATGAACCTGTGCCTCAACGCGCGGGACGCCATCCCCGATCCGGAAAAAGGGCGGATCGCCATAGCCACCCGCCAGGTGACGCTGACCGGTGCCGATCAGCTCAAACACATCCATGCCCGTCCCGGTCGCTATGTGGTGCTGGAAGTTTCCGATAACGGTATTGGAATGGACGAACAGACCCGCCAGCGCATTTTCGAGCCCTTTTTCACTACGAAAGGTAAGGGAAAGGGCACCGGCTTGGGATTGGCCATGGTGTACGGAGTGGCCAAACACCTTCGCGGTTTTGTTGTGGTGGACAGCAACCCCGGACAGGGTAGCCGGTTTTCCGTGTATTTTCCGGCTTCCCATAAACAAGAATGCCAAGCCAGCGAAAAAAGTAGCGGCAATCTGCGCGGCAGTGAGTCGATTCTGGTGGTAGATGACGAAGCCCCCATTCGAGAACTGTTCCAGGCGGTACTGGAGGAACACGGCTATCGGGTTCAACTGGCCCAGGATGGCCAGGAAGCCCTGGAATTGCTTTCCAATCCGTCTTACCGTTTCGATCTAATCGTGTTGGACATGATTATGCCGCGGCTGGGTGGCCGAGCGTTGTTGGAACGCCTCAGCCGGAACAACGGACATCATCGTGTCTTGATTTCCAGCGGCTACTCCAATCAAATGGAAAATTTGGAATCCCTGATTAAGGGCCCGATCGCCTTTTTACGCAAACCTTTTCGTGTCAATCAACTGCTCCAGCTTGTGCGCGAGCTGCTCAACAAGCCTTTGCCCGCCTGACCGCCAGGGGAAACTTCCCACGTTTTGGGCATTAAAATAATCGCAGACATTCAGTGTGAGGAGGCTTCATCATGACCCGTCTGGTATCTCTGCTGTTTGTTTCCATCTTCTTGCTCTATTGCCGAGGCGGAAACCAGCAACAAAAGCCATCTTCCCCTCAGTCCCAGAAGCAGGAGGAAACCACCATGAGTCTCAAAATTTACAGTTCGGCCTTCGACCGCGGGGAGCGCATTCCGGTAAAGTACACCTGCGACGGCCCCGATCTTTCGCCCCCCCTCAAGTGGGAAAACCTGCCCGAGGGTACAAAAAGCCTGGTCCTTATTTGCGACGATCCGGATGCGCCGGTGGGAACCTGGGTGCACTGGGTGGTATATGGCATCCCTCCCACGCTGGAAGGGCTAGAGGAGAACGTCCCCCGCACCGAAACGGTGAAACCAGGCTTTCGCCAGGGCAAAAATAGCTGGGGGCGAATCGGCTACGGCGGTCCCTGCCCGCCGAAAGGCAAACCGCATCGCTACTTTTTTAAGCTCTACGCGGTAGATATCTCCACGGATTGGGAAGCCGGCCTGAGCAAAGAAGAGGTGCTGAAACGCATCGAAGGCCATATTCTGGCCCAGGCCGAATGGATGGGCACCTATCAACGCTGAACCAGGGCCCACATCGTGGCCGGGGACTAATCGAACACAACCCAGTCCACGCCCAGGCGGAACAGGCGGAACTGCTCCGCCGTGCCACGGATAATCTGAAAGTCGGTGCTCAGCAGGTTTTCCCAGACGAAAAACAGATACGCATCTCCGATGTGAGCCTGAATGCGCCCATCCAGAACATGGGCCGCCGGGGCGGTCTGATTGCCCGGCGTGTAGAGGCTGAGCAGTCGATTGAAGTCAATGAGCCGGCGGGAACCGATGGTGCGCCAGATCAGCGCCCCCTTCAATTTCAGCTTCTGTTTAAACAAACTGGTTCGCAAACTCACCGTGGTGATGTTATCAATGCGCGGCGCCAGCACCTGTCGGTAGTTCTGGTTCCAGGTAAACGCTTCGGTCAGCGTAAAGGGCCCTCTGGAAACGGCTGCCTGGAGCCATCCGCCCCGATTCACCCAACGGCGCAACCGCCACTCCCCATCCGTTGCATTCAGCACGGGATAATCGGCCATTTCCGCGTAAAAAAGTCCCCCGCGTAGCGCAAGCGTTCCCGCCGTGTACATTCCAGCGATGGCCAGGCTGGTGGCGCGCAACGGGCGGTTGGAAGCCACCGGCTGGATGAGGGTGTCCTCTATGCTTCGCCAGAGCAGCGGCGTTGCGCGATAGCTTTGGTTGCCATGCCATTCCAATTTAAAGGTCGGGCTGACCCACCAGCCCAGCGAGAGCTGCGCTCCGATGCGGGTGTCTAGCTGACTGTGAGCGAACAGGGTACCGCTCGCATTCAACTGGAAGGAACCAAACTCCCGCCGAAAGAACGGACTTAGCTCCAGTTGCACTTCCCGGCGGGTGCGCCAGTGAATCAAGCCGCTGCCACGCAGGTGATGGAGGTTCAACCGCAATCCGGTCAGCATGCCCGGCCCGTGGTGGCGGTATTCCCCCCGCACCGCCAGCAGTCGGGAACGAATGCTGCGCTGCATCTCCCCGGCCCGCCAGTAGTTGTCCTCCAGCACTTCCACCGTGGGCACAATGCGTACCGTATCCTGTCCCCCCGGTGCCCCCTCCAGCGAGACCCAAAACAGATTATTCAGGGTTTTGAATTTGTCCCCACGAAAGGCGGTGGCGTCCTCCGGACTGAGCCGGTAACGATGCCACAGCTGCCAGAAGCTGGCCGTCATCCGCCAGCGCTCCGA
>RFHE01000143.1 GCA_003696445.1 Calditrichota bacterium
AAGAAGAATTTTATTGCGCTTCTGATTGGCCGGCAGTTCACAGGCTTCGCCGGGCGCGCAGGCTTTTTGCGGTTTAAAGTACACCGTGTACCAGGCAAATCCCAGCGCGCCCACGGCTAGGGCGACAAAAAACGGCCGGTAGGGTTCCAGGGCAGTCAGGGTGCCCACCCAGGCGCCACCCAGACCAAGCGCCAGAACCACCAGCGGTCCGATGCAACACAGCGAGGCGGCAATGGCGCCCACCACGGCGCCGGCAATGCCCCAACGCGATTTTTTTTCCACCGAATCCTGCTTCTTACTCATGGTGTGTTTCCTCCTTTACATTACATTGAAACGTCCAAGCGCTTAGTTTTCAGCATGAAACTGTTCAATCTCCAGGTAATGCAAAATGGGACACTCGCCGGCCGGCGAACTGGCCCGGCAGGCCTGGGCAAGGCGGCTCAATGCCTCGCGCACCTGCCGGAGCCGGGCGATTTTCTGATCGATGAGGGCAATTTTTGCTTCCGCCTGCCGCCGTACATCCTCACAACCGGTCTCGCCGTCCACCCGCAGCTCCAGCAAATCCCGAATCTCGCGTAGCGTAAATCCAAGCTCCTTGGCCCGCAGAATGAACCGCAGCCGTTTTAGATCCTCATCACTGTAGAGACGGTAGCCGGACTCCCTACGCCGCGGCTCCGGCATTAACCCCTGCCGTTCGTAAAATCGTATCGTGTCGATATTCACGCCGGCCCTCGCAGCCAGTTTTCCAATAGTGTATTCCATGTTTGCCTCTTTTAGTTTCATTCAACACCCTGGACCATAGTCCAGGGTTTCAGAATTTCTGTAAAATTTACCCTTGTTTCATCATCCGGCTCCAATATAAACCCTGGACTATAATCAAGAGTCAAGAGTTTTTTTTGAACGATGCGTTTTTTAATTTTTCAGGGGAAAACGGTGCAAGCTTGCGAAAAAGAGCCCAATGTTTCCCGGCGGGCTCTGCGGGCTTTGCTGCAGGGTATTGCTTTTTTTGCACCTACAGGGGGTTGTTTAAGAACCAAAGGGCAGGAAACGACATTTAAAGAATACCCATTACCATTCAATGTGAACCGATCCCGGTGGGAGGTGCACCTATGAAGCGTACCTGGATGTTCGCCATTGTTTATGGCCTGGTGGTTTTCCTGGCCGGTTGCCAAACCGACCAGACACCTTTTTCGGTGAAACTTCCAATTCAGGAGGACACAACTGCAGTTCCCCCAGCGGCACGCAAAGCCTATCGAGAGGACGCCGCCCGGTTGACGCTGCGCTTCATGCTCCGTCCCGGCTCTCCGGATTCGAACACCGTTGAATTGGATGAGGCGCTCATGGAAAAAATTTACCTGGGCCTACTGAAGATTTATCTATCTGCTCAAACGATTCCGGCTGCCGATTCGGTGGCGCGAATGTTTGCCATCCACACCTTTCCCAACCCACCACTAAACCGGTTAATCGTCTCCCTGGACACGACCGTCGATTGGACGGGTGCCTGGTTGAAGAAGCAACCCCTGACCGGGAATTCCTCCGTGGATTCGCTGGTGCGCCGATACCAGCTTTCCATCGTGAATGTAAACGTCGGCCCCTTTGTGGTGCCGTTTGTGGTGGTGAAGAGTGCCCGCTTTTTGAATACGATTGCCCTGGGCAGGGCGCTGGCGTCCATCCCCGGGGTGGTTTTTGCCGGGCCCGACTGGGCACTTGGCGATGGAGCAAACATTTGGCTGGAAGTACAGGCATCCGGCCTGCTGTTTCGTTTTTCAGTGGGCTGGGGGGACTGCCCGTCGGGCTGTATTTACCGCCATGTGTGGAAGATTTTCCTCGATTCTAACGGGCGGGTGGCTTACCTGGGCAGCACCGGCCCGCCACTACCAACCCGCCGATAGGCTGACCGCATGAGGCACCCGCCATGCCGAAGAACCGCCGGCGGAAGGCCAGCCGCCCCATTGCCCGGAATCCGGGCAGCCCCTACCAGCGGATCTGCACAAAGCCTTCCAGGCGCGTGCCCAGGTTTCGCTGGTAGCTGGCGTAAATACCGGGCTGGGCCCATCTTGCCGGGGGTTGCAGGTAAACTTCCAGTTGCTCCAGGCTGCCGGGACGATGGCGCAGGTGCGCCCACAGGGTGGCCCATCCGGCCCCGCCTGGCACGGGAAGCGCCATATTAAACTGCCAGTCCCAGAACCAGCGCCCGGCCTGGCGCAATCGCATGCCCTGAACATACAGCGGCCAGCTACCATGCCAGAGCCCGCTTCCCATACGGTTCAGTTGCCAGTCCGGCCGTGCCTGCAGTCCCCACAACGGCGCGATCTGAAACGACCCTGCCGGAATTTGCCATTGCTGCTCACCGCGGACAGCAACTCCCGCTCCCGGCGAGGCACGGTCCGCCGCCACCTGGGTGAGCAGGCGGCTCCGCCCCAGCCCGTTTTCCAGAAACAGGCCAGCCGCATCGCCGGGAAAAATTCTCCACTCGGTCAGGCGGAGGCTGGCCAGCAGGAGGGTGCCGGCGCTGTGCCAGCGCAACCGTCCCTGCTGCTGCCATTGCCCCTGCCGGCGCTGGAACTGAGCGGTCAGCCCCAGCTCCCGACCCACCCAGCTGGCCTGCGCCCTCACCCCCTCCATCTGCCAGTCCCGATTTTTTTGAAGCTGAAATCCCCCGTCCAGGGTCAGGGTCGGAGCAGGGCGGAAGAATCCATCCAGGGTGTAATCCTGCTGATCGGCTGGGTTCTGCCTGCCCTGGAGGGAAAAGGCCCAGCGGGTGCCGTAGCCGGAGAGGGACTGGTACCATGCCACCCCGCGGGGCCCCCGGCTGCGCCACAGACTACCGGCAAGGCGGTGTCTCCGCCAGTTTAAAAACGCGCTTTGGCTGCCATGGCCCTTCTGCCAGGACCAACCCGGATTCAATTGCCACTCCCCCATCCGAAGGCCGGCGGAAACGTGGGCGGCACGCCGTTCCCGAAAACGGCTGTGCTGAAGCAGAAGCCAGTTACCGGCGCCGCTGGAAAGGCGCAGGCTGTGGTTGAACTGGCCGGCCAGCCAGTGCCCCATCCGGTACTCCAGCGCCCGTCCATTGCCGTCCTGGATACCCAGGTGCAGATTGTGGATGCGAACGGACCGCTCGGTAAAAATGCCTTCCTCCATCGCCTGCCAGCGCAGGTTGCCGCCGGTTCCATTCAGCCGATAGCGATGGGGGATGCGCAGGGTGCTCAGGTTCTGATTGTTGTAGCTTTCCTGAAGCAGGCCGCCCACCAGATTGAGGGCGTTCCGGACCAGCAAGGAGTCGCCGGTCCAGGCCCCGGTTCGCCGCCCGATCATCCGGTCCAGGGCTCGCGACATGCGGACCACCACTTCGTTCTGCGCCTGCTGGCGCTGGTCGTCCCGCCAGCGATCCGGGGTTTGCACATGCCCCGGCCGGCTCGCCAGCCAGACCAGCAGGTCCGGCCGGCGAATAAAACGGTAGGGCAAATACACCCGCTCCGGGCCGCTGCCCAGCTCCAGGCTGCCGGATCCCTGCAGGCCAAATTGCTGCCAGCCTTCCCTCTGCGCAGTGGGTCTCACCAGCCGGTGGTTGAAGCGCAGTGGATACGCCGGAAAATGGCGCAGGCTGAGTACAACCTCGCTCTGCGGATCGGGCGCCTGCAGGTAGCCCAGCCACTGTGCGCCGTTACGGCTCAGCCACAGACTGGCCCGCTGGGAGAGCTGTGCTTCCCAGGACGGTGTGCGGAAATAGCTCCCCTCCTCCAGCAGGAGCTGTTGCACCGCCCCGGAACCGTCGCGGGCCAACACCACTACTCGGGCATCGGTCTCCCACTCGGCGGCGGCCAGCCGATCGCCCCGGTTGACGCCCACCTGCAGACGGGTCTCCTCGCCATCCCCACCAGGAATCCGCCACACCTCCCCGTCTCCCTGAGCCGACACGGGGATGGGCGCCCTGGGGGCTGTGCTGGAAAAATGGGGCAGCATAAGGGTCAGGAAAACAGCCCGGGACCGACCGGTAACGCTGAGCCGGAAATTTCCTACCGGGGCGGGAGCCCCTGGGGGAGTAAATAGGCCTGTGCTGCGCTGCAGGACGATGGGCTGCTCGGCGGTGGACCAGACCAGCAAA
>RFHE01000010.1 GCA_003696445.1 Calditrichota bacterium
CCCAGCAACCGGATTTTCCTGCCACCGGGGGTACAACCCCGCTTCAACGACACGCTGATGGTGAGCATCCGCCGCTGGTTGCTCCGGAACGGGCAGGGCATTCTCAGCGTTTACGGGGGCCGGGATCCCTGGGGGTCCACCGGGCTGATTTTTCCCTCGGGGGATCCCAATAACCTGAGTCTGGTGAAGCCGGATGGTAATCATGCTACTCGAATCGGGAGTTTTTCGGAGGCCGAGCAGACCCGGGCGCGGGCCTTTTTGCGGCGCTGGCTGGGACTGGCGGAGCAGGAACCGAACCATCGGGCCAGCACAGGTCGGGCCGCCGGTGGAGGCGGTCGGTAGGAAGGCAACACTTAAAGAGCGGAAAGCCCGCCGGGCGAGCTGGAGAGGCCATGGAAAACCACCGGATCTTACAATTTCTGGAACAGGGTCTGCAAGCGGCCCGAGCAGGCGATTATTTTGAAGCCCACGAGCACTGGGAAGATGCCTGGCGACAGATGAGCGGCGCCAGCCGCACTTTCTGGCAGGCCATGATTCAGCTGGTTGCCGCGCTGGTTCATCTGGAGCGGGGCAATCCTCGGGGGTTTGCCCGCCTGTGCAGCAAGGCGCTGGCACGCTGCCAGCAGCTGGAAGCAGACCGGCGGGTGGCCGATCTGCAACCGGTTCTGGCGCTGAAAACCCTCCTCCTGCGATTGCAGGAAACCCCCGCCCCACAACCCGGTGACCTGGAAGCCGAACTCACGGCGTTTTTTCAGCAGATCGAGCTGGAAAACTGGCTGCGGCTGGATGGCAAAGGCCGGTCCCCGTGAGACCGAATCCGGTTCCAAAAAAGGAAAAGGGATTTGCCGTTCTGGCGGCGGCCTTTAAATTTGGCCTTCTGATCGGCACAAAAGAAACCAACCGGAAAGACAAACTGGGAGCGGACCAATGAAGCGAGTTCTGGTGACCGGCGGTGCGGGGTTTATCGGCTCCTACATTTGCGAACGTCTGCTGGACGAAGGCCACGAAGTGCTCTGCCTGGACAATTTTTTTACCGGCAGCCGGCGAAATATTCACCACCTGATGGACCACCTGAATTTTGAGTTGATCCGCCACGACATTACCCAGCCCATCCTGCTGGAGGTGGATCAGATTTACCATTTCGCCTGCCCGGCCTCGCCGGTGTACTACCAGTACAATCCGGTAAAGACCATCAAAACCAACGTAATGGGCACCATTCACATGCTGGGGCTGGCCAAACGGGTGAAGGCCCGAATCATGCTGGCTTCCACTTCCGAGGTGTACGGCAATCCCCTGCAACACCCGCAAACCGAGTCCTACTGGGGCAACGTAAATCCCATCGGCCTGCGCAGCTGTTACGACGAGGGCAAGCGGGTGGCCGAGACGCTGATGATGGACTACCACCGTCAGAACGGGGTAGATATCAAAATCGTGCGTATTTTCAACACCTACGGCCCCAGGATGGCAGTAAACGACGGGCGGGTGGTGAGCAACTTTATCGTGCAGGCCCTGAAAGGCGAGGACCTTACCATCTACGGGGATGGTTCCCAGACCCGGGCCTTCTGCTACATCGATGACCTGCTGGAGGGCATTTTCCGGATGATGGCGGTGGAGAATTTCACCGGGCCGGTCAATCTGGGCAACCCGGCGGAATTTACCATTCGCGAGCTGGCCGAAAAGGTGATTGAACTGACCGGGTCTCGCTCGCGAATTAAACACCTGCCTCTGCCTGCAGACGATCCGACCCAGCGTCGCCCGGATATTGCTCTGGCCCGAGAAAAACTGGGCTGGGAACCGAAAATCCCGCTGGAGGAAGGGCTGAAACACACCATTCTGTACTTTGAGCGCGTTTTAAGCAAAGGCGATCCTGCCTGACCGTGGCGACCGGAATTTGCAAAACCCAGAACGCATTTTGAGGAGAGGTTCATGATCGAAGGCGTCAAGATCAAGCAACTGCGCTTCATCCCCGACGAGCGGGGCCGGCTGATGGAAATTTTGCGGGACGATGAAGACATGTTCGAGAAATTCGGGCAGGTGTATCTGACCACCACGTACCCGCAGGTGATCAAGGCCTGGCATTTTCATAAGCTGCAGGACGATCATTTTGTCTGCATCAAGGGGATGGTCAAACTGGTGCTGTTCGATTCGCGGAAAGATTCACCCACCGAAGGTGAAATCAACGAATTTTTCATTGGCGAGCACAATTTACAGCTGATCAGGGTGCCCAAGCTGGTTTACCACGGCTGGAAGTGCATCTCTGAGACAGAAGCCTGGGTGTTGAACATTCCCACCATGCATTACAACTACGACAATCCGGACGAGTATCGCCTGCCCTGGAATACGGACAAAATTCCCTACGACTGGTCCATCCGGATGGGCTGATGGCCCTCCCGGTACAGCCAGCACCACACGGTGTGGCCGGTCTGCGGACTATGGGCGGGCGGAAATTCCGTCTGGCAATGGGGGAGCCGTTGAGGGCACCGGCTGTAGAATGGGCAGCCGGGTGGGCGGCGGGTGGCGGAAGGAATCTCGCCATGCAGCACAATGCGCTCCCGCTTTCTGCCCGGCTCGGCTACCGGAATGGCGCTCAGCAGCGCCCGGGTGTAGGGATGGAGCGGCTGTGAGAAGATGCGCTCCGCCTCCCCCCGCTCCACAATTTTCCCCAGATACATGATAAGCACTTCGTCGCACATGTGGTACACCACGCTCAGGTCGTGGGAGATGAACAGCATGGCCAGCTGATTTTTCTGCTGAATGGTTTTCAGCAGGTGGAGGATCTGCGCCTGAATGGACACATCCAGGGCGGAGACCGGTTCATCGCAGACCAGCACCCTGGGTTCCACAGCCAGCGCCCGGGCGATGCAGAGCCGCTGGCGCTGGCCGCCGGAGAATTCGAAGGGGAAGCGATGACGGCTTTCGGCGGGCAGGCCCACCTGCTCCAGCAACTGCACCAGCCGTTCTTCCATCTGGCTGCAGCCGGCCAGGCGATGCACCTTCAGTACCTCCCGGAGCATGCTGTCCACCCGCTTGCGCGGGTTCAGTGCCGCGTAGGGGTTCTGGAACACCATCTGAACCTGGCGATGGTAGGCACGCAGTGCTGCGCCGCGAAATCGGGTCACATCCTGCCCGTCGTACAACACCTGGCCGCTATCGGGAAGCTCCAGGCGGCAGATGAGTTTGCCCACCGTGCTCTTTCCGGAACCCGATTCACCGACCAGACCCACCGTGCGACCGGGCGTCAGCTGGAGGTCCACCCCGTTCACCGCATAAACCCAGTGCCGGGAAGGACCCAACAGGCGCTGCTGCAGGGGAAAGGCCTTGTAAACTGCCCGGAGCTGCACCAGGGGAGCCCCGGCTTCCCCGGGCGTCGAATGCCTCTTTTTTGTTCCGGAAAGTTGTGCGCTCATCTCCAGATCCAGTTTCAACGGTGCTTTCTGTTACCGGGCGAATGGCAGAGGAGGCTCTTCCCCGGCCTATTTTTCCCAGAACGCCCTGGTGAATAGAATGACGACGGTAAAAATTTCCAGGCGGCCCAGCAACATCATCCAGAAAAGGACCCACTTCCCCAGGAGGGGAATGTGGGCATAGTTGTCCGTGGGTCCCACACTTCCCAGCCCGGGACCGATGTTCCCCAGGCAGGCCGCCACGCTGCCCAGGGCTGAAATCAGGTCCAGACCCAGCGCGGCCATGATCCAGACGGCGGTGGCAAACAGCAGGATGTAAAGCACAAAAAAGCCCATCACATGGGTGAGCACATCCGGGGGAACCGGCCTGCGTCCCACCTGCACGGGGACCACCGCCCGGGGGTGGATAAGTCGTTTGATTTCGGCAAAAACAATTTTCAGCAGCACCAGCAATCGAATTACCTTCATCCCGCCGCCGGTGGAACCGGCACACCCCCCGATGAACATCAGGGTAAACAGAATGTACTGGCTGGAAGAGCTCCACTGTTCGTAATCGGCGGTGCCGTAGCCGGTGGTGGTCATGATGGAGGTGGCCTGGAACAGCGCCTGGCGGAATCCCAGACCGGTAGAAACCGGCTGGTGGCGGAGCACATCCCAGGCGATCAGCAGGGTGGCCAGCCCCAGCAGACTCAGGTAAAACTTGAATTCAGCATTGCGCCAGTAGGCCCGCCAGTCCCCTTTCATGAAGCGGTAATGAAGTGAAAAGTTGGCCCCGGCCAGGATCATAAACAGGACAACGACGTAGTCGATAAAAGCGCTCCCGTAGGCACCGATGCTGGCGTTGCGGGTAGAAAAGCCGCCGGTGGCCATGGTGCCGAAGGTATGGCAGAGAGCTTCAAAAAAATTCATGCCCCCCAGCATCAACAGGCCGGTTTCCAGCGCTGAAAACAGCACGTACACGCCCCACAGAATTTTGGCCGTTTCGGCAATGCGCGGGGTCAGTTTATCGGCTACCGGCCCGGGGGCTTCGGCTTTGAACATCTGCATCCCCCCTACCCCCAGGAAGGGCAAAATAGCGATGCTGAGCACCACAATGCCCATCCCTCCCAGCCAGTGGGTGAGGCTACGCCAGTAAAGGATGCTGTGGGGCAGCTGCTCGATCTCTTTGAGAATGGTGGCACCGGTGGTGGTGAAGCCGGACATGGTTTCGAAGAAAGCATCGGTAACGGCGGGAATGGCTCCGGAAAGCAAAAAAGGCAGCGAGCCGAAGGCAGCTGCCACCAGCCAGCCCAGGGCCACCACGGCAAAGCCTTCTCTGGGCCGCAGATCCTGCTCCACCGGCCCTTTTACCCGGGTCAGAAAATACACCGATGCTCCGGTTCCACCGGACAGGAGGGCACTGACCAGAATGGCCAGATGGGCGCCGTCCCGAAAATAGAATGAAAACGGTAGGGCGGTGAGCATGGCCGCCGCCAGCGCCATGACAAGCACACTGAGCACATGGAAAACCAGTTGCAGGTGCATGTTCCGGTCTGAAGCCGTTTTTCGGTTTCGTGTAATTGCGAACGATTAATTTAGAAACCGGGTCGCAATTTTACAGGCCATTTGAAAAATTTGCCCGCTGCGGCCAGGCCCCGAGGCTCGGTGAGGAAGAAGGTCCTCGCCCAATGGCGGTCTCCAACGCAGGCCTTTTCCCGGGACCTCTGCTAATCGAAATAGCGGGAAAGGTTGTGTAGCGCTACCGGCAGACTGAATACCACCACCCTGTCCCCCGGCTGAATTCGGGTATCTCCCTTGGGGATGATCAGGCGGCCGTCGTGAAGCACGGCGCCGACGATGGCCCCTTTGGGGAAGTTCAGGTCTTTGATGGGCTTGCGGGTGATTCTGGACCCTTTTGCAGCCACAAATTCAATCACCTCGGCATCGATGCCGGGTAGGCTGGCCAGTTCGGCAATCTGGTGGTGGCGGATGAAGCGCTGCACGGCATTTACTGTGATCAGCTGCTTGCTGACCACTGCATCCATCCCGATGGTGGGGGTAATGGGCAGGTACTCTACCTTGTTGACCAGGGCAATGGTTCGGGGCACGCGCAGATGCCGGGCGACCAGGGTAGCAATAATGTTGGTTTCGTCATCGCCGGTAACGGCGATGAAGGCGTCCATGTCGGTGATGCCTTCCAGGGCCAGCAAATCGATGTCGGTCCCATCCCCGTGGATGATGAGGGCTCGGGGCAGGATCTCCGCGATCTCCTGGCTTCGCTCCGCATTGCTTTCGATGATTTTCACGTGAATGGATTCGCTGAGTTCGCGCGCAATGAACTGGCCGATCAGGCCCCCGCCCAGGATCATGACGTTTTCGATTCGCGTATCGGCTTTGCCGGCCAGCCTGACAAACTCGGGCAAATAACCGGGATCGCAGACGATAAACACCTGATCGCCCTCCACCAGCACATCGTCACCCCGGGGGATGACGGTGGTTACCCGGCGGTGGATGGCCACAATGCGCATGGGCGGATCGCCGTAGCGCCCGGTCAATTCCTTGAGGGGAATGCGCAGCAGAGGGGATTCCCGTTCCAGGCGAATGCCCACAATTTGCACCTTGCCCTGTTCAAACTCAATCACATCGGTGGCCCCGGCCCGGCGGATCAGCCGGATAACGGCATCGGCGGTCTCCTTTTCGGGGTGGATAATTCGGTCCACGCCCAGCTCTTCGGGGGTCAAAACAAAATCAGAGAGGGTCAATTCCGGGTTGCGGACCCGAGCGATGGTCCGTGCCACTCCCAGTTTTTTGGCCAGCTTGCAGCCCAATAGGTTGACCTCGTCGTTATTGGTGAGGGCGGCAAAAATTTCGGCATGTTCCACATCGGCTCGGCGCAATGCCCTCAGGCTGGCACCGTGGTCTTCCACCACCAGGGCATCCAGCTGTTCGCGAGCCCGCCGGGCGCGCTCCGGGTCACATTCGATGATGGTAATGTCGTGCTTTTCGGCGGACAGGCGGCGAGCCAGTTGGAAGCCAACCGAGCCCGCGCCACTGATCAGAACCTTCATGGGTAATCGCTCCGGTGTGCCGAACCCTAGACGTGGGCGGCCTGTTGCCAGACCTGCCGGCAGGCCTCCAGGGCAAAGGCAACATCCTCCATACTCACATCCAGATGGGTGACTGCCCGGATTCGACCCGGAGCAATATTCAGCACCAGTACCCCCTGTTCCCTGAGCAGAGCAACCAGGCGTTCCGCGGGCACAACCGCTTCGTCCAAGTCAAAAATCACGATATTGGTCTGCACCGTTTCCAGGTCCAATTTCACGCCAGGCAGCTGGCTCAGGCCTTCGGCCAGCAGGCGTGCCTTTCGATGGTCCTCTTCCAGGCGGGAGAAATTGTTCTCGATGGCATAGATGGCGGCGGCGGCCAGAACACCGGCCTGGCGCAATCCCCCTCCGTAGGCCTTCCGGTAATAGTGCGCCCGCTGGATAAAATCCCGATCCCCGGCTACGATGGAGCCCACCGGGCAGCCCAGCCCTTTGGAAAAGCACATGGAGACCGAATCGAAGTACTGGCAGTATTCCCGGATGGAGATGCCAGTGGCCACCGATGCGTTCCACAGGCGCGCGCCGTCCAGGTGCATGCGCAGGCCTCTCTGGCGGGCAAACTGGCTGATGCGGGCCATCTCCTCCAGCGGAAAGATGGTGCCCCCTGCGCGATTGTGGGTGTTCTCGATACAGATCAGCCGCGTCTGCGGGTGATGCACATTGGGCGGGCGTACGGCCTGCTCCACCTGCTCCAGGGTAAACGCGCCATGCTTACCGTCGATGGGGTAAAGCTGAACGCCGGAAAGCAGGGCCGGCGACCCACATTCGTAATTGAAGATGTGGCTGCCCCGTTCAACGATAACCTCCTCTCCCGGACGGGTGTGGGCGTTGATGCACACCTGATTGCCCTGCGTCCCACTGGTGACAAACAGGGCCGCCTCCTTGCCGGTCATTTCGGCCACCATTTCCTGGAGTTGATTGACGGTAGGATCTTCCCCGAACACATCGTCGCCCACCCGCGCCGTCATCATCACCTGCCGCATTTCTGCTGAGGGGCGTGTTACCGTGTCGCTTCGCAAGTCCACCACCCGCATAAGGCCTCCTGTCTGTCTTCGGTTCGGCAAAAAATACAGAAGGCCCTGGCTCAAAGCAACTTGTGGAGCAGGAAAATAGGTCCTGGGCAGCCCAGGGGACTGAAATAGGGCGGAAGCCCCTCAGCACTGTCCCTCCCCTCTCAGTCCACAGGACGGATGGCGGGCAAGTTCAGGACTCCAGCGCAGCCAGTTCCCGTTCAAAGCGCTTGAGCACTTCGGCTTTTTTGAGCATGCGCACAAAGGTGGTACGATTGGGTGCCTGGATCAGTCCCCGGCGAATCCTAGGATCCCTGAGTAGCCGGGCAAGGTTGGCCAGCAATTCCAGATAGGTGTTGTTTTCCTCTGGGGGAGCCAGGACGACAAAAATGAGCTTCACCGGAGCGCCATCCACTGCCTGGAAGGCCACCCCAGAACGGGAACGGTACACGGCCAACACCATTTGCCTGAGCCCGGGAATGCGGGCGTGGGGAATGGCAATGCCTTCCCCAATGCCGGTGGACAGGGATTCTTCCCGTTTCAGCAACTCACGGAACAGTTTAGCCCTGGGGACGCCGATTTCCATTTCGGCCAGACGAGTACTAATGTCCCGGAGCGCTTCGTCGCGGCTGCGGGCCGTCCCGTTTAGCCAGATCAATTCCGGCTGGAGATAGTTCTGGATCGAGAGAGGTGGAATCGCCCGTGTTTTCTGGATCTCTTCCAGCAGAATCAGATCTTCCTCGCCAATGCCCCGCTTTTGCTGGTATGCGTCCACAAGAATCATCGGCGGGCGCTCCAGTTCTTGGACTTTTTGCAAGTTCACCCGATAGCGCTGGAATTCAGTCAGTTCAATATTGAGCAAGGTATGGGAAAGCGGTTCTAGCAGCAGGAGTTTACCTTTTTGCTCGGCCCGACTGAGCAGGACATGGAGAATGCCAAAGGCCATTTTTCGCAATGCGGCCAGCTCCTGGTTGCGGTGCACGCGTACTTCCAAATCCACCTGGGCCATGGGCCGCAACCCGAAGCGGTCCGCCACATCGATCATTAATCCAGTCTCCACCCCGTAGCCGGTAAAAAAGGGCAGTCGCTCCAGCAGTTCGCGCCGGCCGGCATATTCCCCACTTAACGGCTGAAAAAAGCCGGCCAGTTCAGGGAAAAACAGGTTCAAAAATGGCTTTACCAAAATTTCGGTGACACGGCCTCCACCGGTGGGTTGCAGTTTGTTACCAATTTTGATGGGCCGGCGATAAAAGCCCTTCACAAAGCCAATGTCCGGGTGGGTGAGCAAGGGCCCGATTAAACCGCTGACAAACCGGGGATGAAAATTGACGATGTCGGTGTCCACCCAGACCAAAATATCGCCCCGGGCCAGGTAGAGAGACTTCCACAAGTTTTCTCCTTTACCCCGGGCCGGTCCCAGTTCCGGCAAAACTTCGTGGGCGGTAAACACCGCCACCCCCATTTTACGAGCCACCTCCACTGTGCCGTCGGTGGAGCCGCTATCCACCACCAGAATCTCGTCCACCAGAGGATGCTTCTGCATGAATTCCCTCTGCAAAATGCGGATGATTTTCCCGATGGTGGCTGCTTCGTTAAGGGTGGGAAGGCAAATGCTGATGGTTGTTTTCCTGGCGTTTTTGTAGGCTACCAGGTTGTCCATAGGTTCAAATTGACCGTGATGAAAGGTCCGAAGATTAAGCCAGTCCTGTACGTGCATGCACACCTCGCAATGGGCATGGTTTAAGGGCTTTTCATCCCTGAATCAATTAACTTTCCCTGATAAGAACCGGGGCAGGGCAAGAGACACAATTCGAAGGGTAAAACGGCGGAGCGAGTGCAAATCAACTGCCCCATTCTTTTAAAGCACGAGACTGGAAAAGCGGTTCCAGGATAGCAAAACTATTTTCGACAGCAGGGAGAGAAAAATTAAGCCACAATTAAAAATGGGGGTAATTGGGGGCCATTGAGGTCAGCCTGTTTTTCTAGATTGCCTGCGCACGGCTTTAAAAAGAGCGGCCTGCACCACTTAAAGCGAGGCCTGAAAGATGCGATACACCTTGTGCACGCGGGCGTTAATTAAGCGCAGCGGGCGGGTCATGAGCTCGTTGTCCTCCAGGATCCAGGACATTTCGGCTTCCTGATAACCGCGTTTCAGCCCGCGGCGGATGGTTTCCAGGTAAAACACACTACCCAATCCCAGCGGTTGAAAGCGCTGTTTCACGCCCAGGGTAATGACCCGCATGGAGCGAATTTTGTTTTTATTGAGCAAAAACGTGAGCCAACCGAAGGGAAATAGGCGCCCGTTGCGGATTTTGCGAAACACCTCGTTGTAATTGGGCAAGGCCAGGGAAAAGCCAGCCGGCTGGCCCTCCACCTCGGCAATCAGAACCAGTTCGGGGTCGATGATCTGTTTGAAATCGTTGGCCACATAGTCGAACTCTTCCCGGGTCATGGGCACGAAACCCCAGTTTCGGCTCCAGGCATCGTTGTAAATGTCCCGTACGATTTCCAGCTCCCGGGCAAAATGCTTCAGATCGACGGTGCGCAGGCGAATGTTGTATTTTTTCACGATGGCGTTGGCTACCCGTTCCAGTTTGGGCGAAATCACCAGGTGCTCGCGATCCAGCAGGAACGCCAGAAGATCCTTGGCCTTCTCAAAACCAAGGCGGTTCATCATGTCCACGTAGTAGGGCGGATTGTGGGTCATCATGAAATAGGGCGGCGAATCGAACCCCTCGACGAGGAATCCCACCTCATCGTTGGTGCTGGGATTGGTGGGCCCCAGAATGCAGTCCCGGTCACGCCGCCGCAACCATTCCTTCGCCGTCTCCATCAACGCTTGCCAAACGGAAAAATCGTCGATGGCCTCCAGGTACCCGAAAAAGCCGGCACGGTCCCTGTGAAATTCGTTGTGATGGCGATTGAGAATGGCGCCAATGCGGCCTACCACTTCGCCATTGCGGTAAGCGAGGAAAAACTCGGCCTCGTTGTGCTGGAAAAACGGATTTTTCGACCGGTTAAAATGCTTCATCCGATCTATCAACAGGGGAGGCACCCAGTTGGGGTCGTTACGGTAAATCTTCCAGGGCAATTTAATGAATTGCTTCAGCTGTCTTCTGGATTGAACCGGCCGAACCTCAAGATTACCCATTCAGCTCTCCACCCGCATCCACGCTATCAGATCACACCCATTTTTTTGCCGATCTTGGCGAAGGCTTCCAGCACCTGCTCTAGGTCCTCGTTGGTGTGGGAGGCCATGTAGCTGGTGCGCAACAAAGCCCGGTCCGGCGGCACCGCCGGAGAGATGACGGCGTTGGTGTACACCCCTTCCTCGAACAGGGCCTTCCAGAACTGGAAGGTTTTGATGTCGTCTCCGATGATGATGGGAATGATGGGGGTTTCCGATTCGCCGGTGTTGAAGCCCAGGTTCTGGAACTCACGGCGCATGAAATCGCCGATCTCGTGCAGGCGATTGACGATCTGGGGTTCGTTTTCGATAATTTCCAGGCTTTTCAGGACGGCCGCAATGTTAGCCGGGGGAATGGCGGCGCTGAAGATGAGCGGACGGGAATGATGCTTGATGTAATGAATTACCTCCTCATCCCCAGCAATAAATCCGCCCAGGGAAGCAAACGACTTGCTGAAGGTACACATGACCAGATCCACCTGGTCGAACATGTTGTAGTGTTCCAGCGTACCCCGTCCGGTTTTCCCCAGCACGCCAATGCCATGAGCATCGTCCACATACACGCGGGCATTGTACCGCCTGCCCAGATTAACCAACTCAGGGAGGCGGACAATGCTGCCTTCCATGCTGAATACCCCGTCGGTGATGATCATTTTAGGGGCATCCACATCCAGTTGCTTTAGCACCCGCTCCAGATCGGCCATGTCGTTGTGGCGATAGCGTTTGACCTTGATGTCCATATTCAGGCCGGCGGCCAGGAAGATACCATCGAAGATACTGGCGTGGTTGGTCTTATCGGTCACCACCACATCGCGTCGGCCGATGAGGGTGGAGATGGCCCCCAGGTTGGTCTGATAGCCGGTACTGAACACCAAGGCCGATTGCTTTTTGACAAATCGGGCTAGGCGATGCTCCAGTTCTTCGTGTAGATGCAGGGTACCGTTCAAAAAGCGCGAACCGGAACAGCTGGTGCCGTATTTCTTCAGGGCCTGAATCGCTGCTTCCTGCACACGCGGGTCTTTGGTGAGGCCGAGGTAATTGTTGGAACCGATCATGATCACTTCCCGGCCGTTCATCACCACCCGGTTACCGCAATTTTCCTGAATGGGAATAAAATAAGGGTAAATCCCCTGCTCAATGGTTTCTTTGGCCCGGGTAAAGTTCCAGCACTTTTCGAAAATGTCCAATGCTTACTCCTCCAATGCTATCTCTGAAATAGAACCTGCAAAGATAATAATGAACAGCGAAAAAAAGAAGGACGACCTGAAAACCGACCCGGTTTACCCGAGGAGGGCATGGAGGACCTGAGCGGTAGCATTGCCCCGACCCATAGTGTAGATGTGCAATCCGGGGACGCCGAAATCCAGTAACTGTTCGCACAACTCTACGGTTTTAGCAATGCCCACCTTTCGTGCTGCATCGGGGGTTTTGGCCGCTTCCATGGCTTCCACAATGTGATGGGGAATGGAAACGTAAAAGTTGCGCGGAATGCTGACCAGCTGATTGACACGGGTCAGGGGCTTGACGCCGGGAATAATGGGAACGGTAATCCCCATATCCCTGGCCTGTTCCACAAAGCGTTTAAATACTTGAAAGTCGAAAAACATTTGCGTAATTACGTAATGGGCTCCCTGTTCAACCTTATGTTTCAGGTTCTGCAGATCTTTCTCGAAACTGGGGGCTTCGTAATGCTTTTCCGGGTAGCCGGCCACGCCGATGCAAAAATTGGTCGGCTCTGCGTCCTCTAATTCTTCCAGATAAATGCCCCGATTCATGTTGGCAATTTGGTGAACCAGCTCGCTGGCGTAGCGATGGCCTTCTTTTTCGGGGATGAAGGTGCGATGACCGGGAGGCGGGTCGCCCCGAATGGCCAAAATGTTGGTAATGCCCAGGTAATGCAAGTCGATGAGCGCATCTTCGGTCTCGAATTTGGTAAATCCACCGCAAATGAAGTGAGGAACCGGCTCTACCCCGTACCGGTTCTTGATGGCTGCACAAATACCCACCGTTCCCGGTTTTTTACGCTTGGGAACCCGGTAAATGACCCCATCCCGCTCCTCGTAAACCACGTGGGGCTGGTGGTAGGTCACATCGATAAAAGCCGGTTCGTACTTCATGAGATGGTCCAGGGTGACGAACAGCTCATCGATGCTGCGTCCCTTGTCCGGAGGCGTTATTTCCAGGGAAACAATCGGCTTTGTGGCCGCATTAAGGGCATCCAGTACTTTCATCGTTTCTGCTGATTGAATACACTGTGTTCCCGGTAACCCAAAAGTCGCCCCCTGGTCAGGAGGTTGTTTGCGTTTTACGGGACTTACTGTCGGTACCCTTCTTGCCTGGCACCTGGACAGCAAATTTTTCGATGTTGCGAGCAGTTGCACCGATTTTGGGCACAAAATCGTAGAGCCTATCCTTCTCAATCAGGTAATCAAACTGCTGCTTGAACTCATCCAGGGATACCCCACAGGTAGCGGCGAACTTAGCCAGCTCGTGGGGATCCTCAAAATCGGTTTTGTTCAGCCGCAGCATGTAGCGGCGGGCAATCTGATAGTATTCGGAGGACACATCCACCATCCGCACGCGGGTACGTTTGGTTTTGGGGTCCAGAATATTCTTAAAATAAAGTGGCACAAAATGGCCGTTTTGAATGGAAACCATGGCCGCATTGCCGCCATCCAGCAAAAATTGGGTGGCACAAAAGCCCAGGTCGCGAGTGTATTCCATGTCGAAGGGGATGGGATCTGCACACCGAAGCTCGTAACCGATGTTTTTGGACACGATGGTGACCTTGAGGCCAAACTCGGCCAGGCGCTTTTGCACTCGCCGTTTCAGAATTTCACCGAAATTGATTTCGGCCAACCGGATGTTATCGTGGGCATCCCGCTCCACCTTGAGCAACACTTCCAGTTCGTCCGGGGCCATCCGTTCCACCAGCCCTTCGGCCAGAATGGCGACCCCATCCGGCCGTCCGTAGCTGAGCCGCTTGATGATTGCCCCGACCAGAATATCCACAACATGGCTCATTTTAATGGTTTCGTCGCGGAATTCCTCGGGGATAACAGTCAGGGTCGCACCGGCTGCTTTGCCAATCCCCAGGGCCAGATGACCGGCCTTGCGCCCCATACTGACCACAAAATACCAGCGGGAAGTGGTCTGGGCATCCACCATCAAATTCTTCACGATTTCCACACCAAGGTGACGAGCCGTTTGATATCCAAAGGTAGGTATCCCGTGGGGCAGGTCCAGATCGTTATCGATAGTTTTAGGGACGTGTACCACACGAATGCGACCAGCGGCCATCTCTTCCACCCGCATGGCACTATAGGCCGTGTCGTCACCGCCGATGGTGATCAACTTATCCACGTTTAAGCGCAGTAACGAGGTAACTGTGTTTTCCAGATGTCGGGGATCTTTGGTCGGATTGTCTCGGGCAATCCCCACAAAGGAGCCACCCCGGAAGTGAATCCGGCTCACACTTTCAATGCTCAACTCCACGACGTGATCGATGTCGCCCTGCATAATCCATTTGAAACCGTCGCGGATACCGACCACTTCAATGCCTTCCAATGCAGCGCGAATGGTGGCCGCACCAATCACGCTGTTAATGCCCGGCGCAGGTCCCCCACCCACCAGAATCGCCAAACGCTTTGGTGCAATTGTCATGAGCGTACCCTTTCCTATTTATGCCAGGCCGAAACCGGGTCCAAATCCTTTTAAAGTTCGCTAAGTTAGCTGATGAGTTCTGCAATATCAACTGCTAAAATTGAACCCAATGCCACCGGCGCCACTCTGAACAGGCATGAGGGAAAGGGCACTATAGGGTCTGTGAAAAAGGTATTTTTTGAGGAATTACAAGGGTAATCGGCTTTGGTCTGGCAAAACGTTTAGCGGGCATGGGACTCGCCCTTGCGCCAGGGACAAACGGAAAGTTTTACCGCACCAAGCTCCACTTTCAAAGAGGCCTAAAAAGACGGCGAAAAATCCACCCCCTACAAACATAAAAGCGGCAGGGCCGGTGGCTGGACCCTGCCTCAAGCCCATCGGAGGGTGGGAAGGGTTTTTATTCCACCTTCCACACATCTCCACTCATGTAAATCTGAGCCAGATCGCCCTTGCCTTTCTGGTCGGTTACCCTCTGAATCTGGTCGTGCACCAGATATTCATAGGTTGGTTCCTGGATCCGCCGGAAGACACCGACAGGAGTGGGATAATCTTCCCTATCGGTTAAATGGGCCAGCAGAAAAGCCGCTGCAGGATTGAAGTCGTTTTCGTTGTGCAAATACAACTGACCTACGTCCTCTTCCTCATGCAGCTCCACAATTTCGAAATTCATGCCTTTCAAACGAAGCCCACGCTTTTTCTCCTTCCCAAAAATCAACGGCTGGCCATGCTCCAGATAAAGCACATGGTCAAGTTTCGTCTCCGGTGACGTCAATTCGGCGAAGGCACCATCGTTGAAGATGTTGCAATTCTGGTACACTTCGATGAATGAGCAACCTTTGTGTTCAGCGGCTCGCTTTAATATGTGAGCCAAGTGCCGGGTATCTCGATCGATGCTTCTGGCAACAAAGGTAGCCCCTGCACCCAGGGCGAATGAGATGGGATTGAGTGGGGCATCCACGCTGCCGTAAGGGGAAGACTTGGTTACCTTTCCCAGCGGCGAAGTGGGTGAAAATTGTCCTTTGGTAAGGCCATAAATTTCGTTGTTAAACAAAATCACGTTGACATCGAGATTTCGCCGGAAGAGGTGTAGCAAATGGTTTCCGCCGATGCTCAGCCCGTCCCCATCCCCGGTGACTATCCACACGCTAAGATCGGGATTGGCCAGCTTGATTCCCGTAGCTACGGTGGGCGCACGGCCATGCACCGTATGTAATCCATAGGTATTGAGGTAATAGGGGAACCGACTGGAACACCCGATTCCGGAAACAAAGACGATCTTCTCCCTTGGGATGCCCAGCTCTGGCAATACCCGTTTTACCTGGGCTAGAATGGCATAATCCCCACACCCCACACACCAGCGTGGTTCCTGATCGGAAGCGAAGTCCTGCTTGGTTAACTTTTTTGCGTTCAGGGTTTGGGCTTTCTTTTCCATGGCTTATTCCTCTAACAGAGATTTCACAAACTCGGTTAATTCAGAGACTTGCAGGGGCAGTCCCCGCACCCGGTTAAAGGGAATAGCATCCACCAGGTATTTATTGCGAATCAGGGAGGCCAGCTGGCCCAGATTAATTTCAGGGATCACCACTCGACGGAAGCGCTTTAAATAAGTGCCCAACTTTTCGGGGAGAGGATTAATCCAACGCAGATGATACATGGACACCGCATGACCTTCCTTTTGCAGTTGTTCCACCACGGTAAGTACGGTGCCATGTGTGCTCCCCCAACTTACCAGCAACAACTCCCCTTCTTCCGGGCCTACAATTTCCGGTTCGGCAACAAAATTGCGCACCCGATCTATTTTTTCGGCACGCAAGCGAACCATTTTGTCATGATTTTCCGGATCGTAGGAAACGTTTCCGGTCAGGTCTTCTTTTTCCAGTCCACCCAGGCGGTGCTCAAGTCCGGGCGTACCGGGAATGGCCCAATTCCGGGCCAGAGTTACCGGATCCCGCTGGTAGGGGTAAAACGGGCCATTGGGTTCGGCAAATTTCACCTGAATTGGGGGCAAGTCGTTTGGATCGGGAATACGCCAGGGTTCGGACCCGTTGGCGAGGAAACCGTCGGAAAGCACTACCACTGGTGTCATGAAACGGAGGGCCACTTGAACGGCCTCGTAGGCGGCATAAAAGCAGTCCGAAGGGCTGCATGCAGCAACAACGGGCAATGGGGCTTCGCCGTGACGCCCGTACATGGCCATCAGCAAATCGGCCTGCTCGGTTTTGGTGGGCATGCCGGTGCTGGGGCCAGCACGCTGGATGTCCAGGATTACCAGCGGCAGTTCCATCATAACGGCCAGTCCTACAAACTCTGTTTTCAGGGACAAACCCGGACCACTGGTTGCCGTGACCCCGATCTTACCTGCAAATGAAGCCCCCAAAGCACTACCAATAGCCGAAATTTCGTCTTCAGCCTGAAAGGTGATAACTCCAAAATTTTTGTACAGACTGATCATGTGCAGCACATCGCTGGCCGGGGTGATGGGATAGCTGGCGTAGTAGAGGGACAGACCGGATTTTTCCCCCGCCGAGATCAATCCCAACACCAGCGCCTCGTTACCGGTAATGTTCCGATACAGGCCGGGGGGAATTTCCGCCGGCAATACTCGGAAAGCCGAATGAAATAGCTCGGTGGACTCTGCAAAATTTCGTCCTGCCTTCAAGGCACGGACATTGGCCTCGGCCAGCACGGCATTCCGGGCAAACTTGGCCTGAATCCATTCAATGGTAGGTTCCAGCGGTCGGTCGAACAACCAGTACACCACCCCAAGCGCAAAAAAATTCTTGCAACGCTCCTTTTCCTTGTGGGAGAGTTCCACATCCTCCAGGGCTTTTAACGTGTAGGTGGTGATGGCGATTGGATACACCTGATAGGCACTCAACTCACCGGTTTCCAGGGGGTTTTTCTCGTAGCCGGCCAGTCGCAGATTTTTTTCGGTAAAAGCATCAACATTCAAAATAATGATGGCGTTGTCCCGAAGATGGCGCAAGTTTGTCTTGAGGGCGGCCGGGTTCATGGCCACCAGGACATCCACTTTGTCGCCCGGGGTATGGATGTGTTCCCGCCCAAAGTGAATCTGGAAACTGGACACCCCGTGCAGGGTTCCTGCCGGGGCACGAATTTCAGCAGGGAAGTCGGGTAACGTATTCAGTTCATTGCGGGCAATGGCAGTGGTTCGGGTAAATTGTTTTCCGGTTAGCTGGATGCCGTCCCCGGAATCGCCGGCAAAGCGCACAATCACGTGCTCCAATTCTTTCCGGGATCTGGTTTTCGCGTCTTCCATCATTCGCTCCCGAATGTAATGGTTAAACCAAAAGAGTTGACAATTGCAAGCCGTTCCCAACAGTTAAAAAAAGTCCGGCAGCCCGGGTTGTTTTGGGGCGAACACGGATCATTTGAACGGACACATAATGGGGTATGCGCAAGGAGGGTAAAAAGTTCGTTTTCCCAGACAGCCATCTTGATCTTCCTGATTGCGGTGAACTCCCACAAAGCCACACCAGCAACAATTTAATTGTTGAGAACTTTGAAAACCATTACGTTTTGTGAAAACGATTCAGAGGCATCGATCATTCTTCCTGGCCATGCTTTAACTGCAGAACCTCCTGGGTGGTGAGGGAGGAAGGGCGAATGATGGGCAGACGCAAGGCATGGTAGATGATGTTCTGGGCAAACGTACCCATGGCCTGAGCGCAGGCGAACATCACCGAGTAAAATTCGGTGCGTTCCATGCCGTAATGAAAGAGGGTGATTCCGGAAATGGCATCGATGTTGGGATAAGGATTGCTAATGTTTTTTAGCTGTTGGAATAGAGGAGGCACTAGCCTTGCCAGTCGGTCCGCCACCTGGAAAAGGGGATCGTCTGGGAAATGGGCTTGTCCAAAACTATGCAGCGCCTTAAACCGGGGATCAGGAGCGCGCAGCACCGCATGTCCGTAGCCGGGGATGCGTACCCCGGCCTTAATCAGTTCGGTCACATGTTCCTTCAGCAAAGCCTCGGAAGGCATGCCGCGGAATTCCTGCAAAATTTTTTGAACAAACTGAACGGAAAGTTGGGTGGCCTGGCCATGCAGGTGGCCAGCCAGCCCTCCCATGGATGCAGCGATGGAAAAAAACAAATCCGAATGGGCCGAACCGGCCAGACGGGCGCAGTGCTGGGCGACATTGCCGCCATCGTGGTCCGAGTGCACAATGTAAAAAATACGCAACAGATCGGCCAGGGACTCATCGGCTCGGGGCAATCCAAGCATCCGGGCGAAATTTTCCACTATCCCCAGCTCGGGGTCGGGTTCGATGGGTTGGTCGTGCAAAAAATGAATCCGATAAATGCCGGCGGCCAGAACCGGCATCCAGGCCAGCAGGGTAAGGGCATCCTCCACACACAGTTCCCACAGCCGGTCCGTCTTTGCCGCTACATCGTGCTGATAATAAAATTGAGAGCTCCCTTGCAGACTTAACACCGCTGCACTGAGCATGGCCAGCGGATGCATGCCTCTGGGAAAACCGCGGACCATATCCCAGATCCACTCTGGGACACTGTAACGGGTTTTCAATTGGGTGTGCAAATCCTGCAGCTGGGTCTCGCTGGGAAATTGGCCGGTGACGAGTAGAAAAAACACCTCCTCGGCACTGCGATCCACAAGGTCCAATACCGGTATCCCTCGAATGAGCAACCCTTGTTGGGGGTCCACACTAGAAGTATCGCAAAGGATGGCACGAAGCCCCCGTAGGCCCCGGTAAAGGTGCAGTACTTTTACCTGATCCACCGGCTGGCCGGACTGCTCCTCCAGAATGAGTTTCATTTGTTCGCGCCAAAGGGGAATCTGGCCAGAGAGGTGCTGTTTGAGCAAATTTTTCATGAGCCTCTTAATTTTTATTTAAAAATTGGCTAAAAAACACTTGCATTCGAAAAATTATTGGCTATTTTCTTCCCATCCTAAAGCAGGAAACAATCGGAAAACCGGCTCACAACAAATAAATGACCAGCTTGAGAATTTATTGTATTTGTTTTTACACTAAAACCCATAAATTGATTTGTAGATTCAAATAGAAATTGTAAAGGAGGTGGCCACAGAGTTCGGACATTAAGCAAGCATATTGATTGCTCTTTGCCGGAGAAAAGATTTTACAATATCGAGTAAGAGATTTCTAAATATTTCTTCCAGGGCTGTCGAGATTAAAAAACAATTCCGAGGCGATCGGGAAGAGATCAAAAGCAAGGAAGCGTGCGCATGGATGCCGAAAAGAGAACACAGTGGCCCTCGGGAAGAGGAACTTTTTGGGACAGCCCCTCGTTTGTGAAAACAGGCTCACGGATTATATGGCGCGGAACCGATTACGGGAAATTTGTTCCTGCTCGCACTAACGCTGCATTCTCTCCTTCCCTCTTATTTCCTGACAAATCTTGCTGTTTCGGTATAATGCTTGCAAGCAAACAGGTGTAGTTTAATATAACTGGAGGTATCACATCATGGCACAGTCCACCAATCTGCTGGATCAGATTCAGGAGAAGTATTTCGATCAGGAATTCCGTGCCATTAGCTGGTCGGGGTCGTTTGCGGATTATCTGGCCATCGTCCAGAAGAATCCCAAGGTGTTGCGGACCAGTTTTCAACGCCTCTACGACATGATCCTTTCCTTCGGTACCGAAGAATACGAGGACAGTCGTAAAAAGATGATCCACTACAAGTTTTTTGACGATCCCATTGAAAATGGCAAGGATGCCGTCTTTGGTCTGGACGCTTACCTAATGAAGTTAATGAACGTGATTAAAGCGGCCGCCCATCGGTATGGCACCGAGCGCCGGGTTATCCTATTGCACGGGCCTGTAGGAAGCTCCAAAAGCACCATCGTGCGGTTGATGAAAAAGGGCCTCGAATATTACTCCCGAACCGAGGACGGTGCGCTCTATTCCTTTGAATGGATTAACGTTCCCAAGAATTTTCAGGAATTGGATTCCTCCCCACGGGAAAATATTCCCTGCCCGATGCACGAAGAGCCCTTGCATCTGGTTCCCAAGGAGGTTCGAGGAAATTTTCTTAAAGATCTCATTGGCGACAAAGCCAAGGAGTATTTGATTGAGGGCGATCTATGCCCCAGTTGCCGGCAAATTTACCGGGAGCTGGCTCGGGTGTACAATGGGGACTGGCACAAGGTACTGGAACATGTTCGGGTTCGGCGCATCGTGCTCTCGGAAAAGGACCGGGTGGGCATTGGTACCTTTCAGCCTAAGGATGAAAAAAACCAGGATTCCACCGAACTGACTGGGGACATCAACTACCGCAAGATCGCCGAATACGGCAGCGACTCGGACCCCCGCGCCTTCAACTTCGACGGCGAATTTAACATCGCCAATCGGGGCATTATCGAGTTCATCGAGGTCTTGAAACTGGATGTGGCCTTCCTCTACGATCTGTTAGGCGCCAGCCAGGAACACAAAATTAAGCCCAAAAAGTTCCCCCAGACCGACATCGATGAAGTAATCATCGGCCATACCAACGAACCGGAGTACAAGAAGCTCCAGAACAACGAATTCATGGAAGCGCTGCGCGACCGTACGGTAAAGATCGACATTCCCTACATTACCAAGTGGAGCGAAGAGATTAAGATTTACAAAAAAGATTACAACGCAAACAAAATTCGGGGGAAACACATCGCGCCTCACACCATCGAAATGGCTGCCATGTGGGCCGTGCTGACCCGCCTGGAGGAACCGAAAAAGGCCAATTTGACCCTGGTGCAAAAGCTGAAGCTCTACGATGGTAAGCTCATTCCTGGCTT
The DNA here is from genome assembly GCA_003696445.1 of Calditrichota bacterium. Lineage (GTDB taxonomy): Bacteria > Calditrichota > Calditrichia > RBG-13-44-9 > J042 > J042. Next base: position 21,128 of record RFHE01000010.1, read on the forward strand.
TACCGAGGACAATGTGCGCGAGCTGCGCAAGGAAGCCCAGCGAGAAGGTCTGGAGGGCATTTCCCCGCGCTATGTCCAGGACAAAATCAGCAACGCTCTGGTGAAGGACAGCGATGAGCCCTGTGTGAATCCCTTCATGGTGCTCAACGAACTGGAAAGCGGCCTGGACCATCACAGCCTGATCAGCAACGAGGAGCAAAAAAAGCGTTATCGGGAACTGCTCAGCCTGGTAAAGAAAGAATACACCGAAGTCGTCAAAAACGAGGTCCAGCGAGCCATCAGTGCTGATGAAGATGCCATTAAACGCCTGTTCGCCAACTACATCGACAACGTGAAAGCTTACGTCCAGAAGGAAAAGGTGAAGAACAAATACACCGGCGAGGACGAAGAGCCCAACGAAAAACTGATGCGCTCCATTGAGGAGAAGATTGACATTCCCGAAAGCCGCAAAGACGACTTCCGGCGGGAGATCATGAACTACATCGGTGCCCTGGCCTTGGAAGGCAAGAAATTCGAGTGGAACAGCAACGAGCGACTGGCCAAGGCACTGGAACTGAAACTGTTTGAGGATCAGAAGGACAGCATCAAACTCTCTACACTGGTCTCTTCGGTGGTGGACAAGGAAACCCAGGAAAAAATTGATGTGGTCAAGAGCCGGTTGATCAAAAACCACGGATATTGCGAAGTGTGTGCCACCGACGTACTGAACTACGTGGCCAGCATTTTCGCCCGGGGCGATATTCAGGATTAATCAGTGCACCACAGACCAATGGGAACGAGGCTGCCATGAGCATGATCCTCAACATGGAGAACGATTACCAGCGCTTCCAGAAGATCATTAAGGGGAAGATCAAGGAGAACCTGCGCAAGTACATCTCCAATGGCGAAATGATCGGTCGGAAGGGCAAGGACTTGGTCAGCATCCCCCTGCCCCAGGTAGATATCCCCAAATTCCGGTTCGGCAATAACGGTCAGGGGGGTGTAGGACAAGGCGAAGGCGAGCCCGGCACCCCCCTGGGGCCCGGCGAAGGCGAAGAAGGTGCCGGACAGGCCGGGAACGAACCCGGACAGCATATTCGAGAAGTGGAGCTGACGCTGGAAGAGCTGGCCGAAATTCTGGGCGAAGAACTGGAGTTGCCCAACATTGAGCCGAAAGGCAAAAAAGAAATTGTGGCCACCAAGGATCGCTATTCAGGCATCAGCCGGGTCGGTCCGGAGTCCCTACGGCATTTTAAGCGCACCTTCCGCGAGGCGCTCAAGCGGCAAGTCATCTCCGGCCAGTTCGACATCGACAAACCCAAAATCGTGCCCATTCGGGATGACTTCCGTTACCGCTCCTGGAAAACCATCACCCATCCGGAAAGTAACGCGGTCATCATCTATATGATGGATGTCAGCGGCTCCATGTGGGATGAACAAAAAGAAATCGTCCGCCTGGAGACGTTCTGGATCGATACCTGGCTGCGCTACCAGTACAAGGGCCTAGTGACCCGCTACATTATTCACGATGCTCAGGCACAGGAAGTGGATCGCGAAACCTTTTTCACGGTGCGCGAAAACGGGGGCACGGTGATCTCATCGGCCTATGAACTGTGCAATCAAATTATCGAAAGCGACTATTCGCCGGAGGAATGGAACATCTACGCCTTCCACTTTTCCGACGGCGATAACTGGTCCCGAGAAGACAACAAGCACTGTGCGGAACTACTTCAATCGGAAATTTTGCCCAAAGTCAATCTGTTCGGCTACGGCCAGGTGGACAGCACCTACGGCAGCGGCGAATTCATCGATTTTCTGGACGAACATCTGGGCGATCAGGAAAATCTGATCCTCTCTTACATTCCCGATAAGGATGCCATCTACGATTCCATCAAAGACTTTCTTGGAAAGGGGAAGTGATGGTGGTAACACAGGAAGACATTCTGGCAATTCAACCCGAGATCGAAGAATATGCCCGGGAGTATGGCCTGGATTTTTTCCCGGTCATATTCGAGCTGGTCGATTACGACACCATGAACCGCCTGGCCGCATATGGTGGTTTCCCAGTGCGCTATCCACACTGGCGCTTCGGGATGGAATACGATCAGCTTTCCAAGGGCTACCGTTACGGCCTGCAAAAGATTTACGAAATGGTCATTAACACCAATCCCTGTTACGCCTACCTGCAGGAAGCCAACGGCCTGGTGGATCAGAAGTTAGTGATGGCCCACGTGTACGCCCATTGCGACTTCTTTAAAAACAACTTTTACTTTTCCCATACCAACCGCAAAATGATCGATGAAATGGCCAACCATGCAGCGCGAATTCGCCGGTACATGGATCTGTATGGGGTGGACACCGTAGAAAATTTCATTGATACCTGCCTATCGCTGGAGAATTTAATCGACTACCATTCCCCCTACATCAAGCGGCGCAGCAATCAGAACGGCAAGCCTCAACCGGCATCCCAGCGCCCGGTGGTGAAAAAACTGCGTAGCAAAAAGTACATGGAAAAGTACATCAATCCCCCGGAATTCATCGAAATGCAGATTAAAGAATACGAAAAGAAAATGAAAACCCAAAAAAAGTACCCTCCCAGTCCGGAAAGGGACGTTTTGCTGTTTTTGATGGAAAATGCCCCGCTGGAAAACTGGCAATATGATGTGCTGGGCATTATCCGGGAGGAAGCTTACTATTTTGCCCCCCAGGCCATGACCAAAATTATGAACGAGGGGTGGGCCACCTACTGGCATTCCACCATCATGACCGAAAAAGCCCTGCATCCCAGTGAAGTGATTGACTACGCCGAGCATCATTCCGGGACGGTGGCCAACCATCCCGGACGGTTGAACCCTTACCGCATCGGCGTGATGCTTTTTAAAGACATCGAAGATCGCTGGAACAAAGGAAAATTTGGCAAGGACTACGAGGAGTGCGACGATCTTCGGGAAAAGAAAAACTGGGACAAAAAGCTGGGTTTGGGGCGGCAAAAAATATTTGAAGTCCGCAAGCTGTACAACGATGTCACCTTTATCGACACCTTTTTAACCGAAGATTTCTGCAGGGAACATAAATTGTTCTCTTTTGCATATAATAGGGAAACTAAGCGTTACGAAATTGAAAGCCGTGAATTTAAAAAGATTAAACAGCGGCTGCTGCAAAGCTTGACCAATTTGGGTCAACCGGTTATATTGGTCATGGACGCCAATTACGGAAATCGTGGCGAGCTCTACTTAAAGCACCAGTTCGAATCCGTTGAGTTGGATCTGGGTTACGCCACAGACACTTTACAAAACCTGTTCACGATCTGGAAGCGTCCTGTTCACATTGAAACGGTTCTTGAGGAAAAGGGAACCATTTTAACGTTTGACGGGCAGGATTTTAAAAAGCAGACCATCGAGGACTGAGGTTTTAATCCAGGAGGGGAAAGACATGTCTGCAGGAAAGATTTTGCTGGAGAAAATGCAACAGGAGAAGTCGCGCCTGGTTGAAGCAACTCAGAAAGACAAGTTCAAGTTCGTACAACACCAGGAAGACGACTTAAACTTTCAGGTCAAATTTAAGGATGTGGATCGCTACGGCATTGTCCTGGACTATATTGCCGTTAGCCGGGGAGAACCCATTCTGGACGTGGATGAGATTAATCGGCGCTTAAGCCAGCAAGCCGAGAAGGTGCAGAAGCAGATTACTTATTTGCTGGAAGACTTTCGGCTGATCGAGTTGGATCGGATGAACAAGCGGGCCCAGTTGCGAAGCTATCCGCCCTACGAAAAAGAAAACTCCAAATTCTTTTACGAAATTGTGCTGGACGAAGGCACCCGCATCCATTTCCAGCGCTACCAGTATTCCAGGGAGCACAAACGCTACGAGAAAATCACCTCGCAACTAACCCTGGAAATTTTTGAAAGGCTGGTGGACGATCTTGCCTCTATTTTGAAATGAAATTTTCCTTGAACACCCTTGCTGCGCCTATTAATTTTAGGCCTTTCAACTGCGGGATCGTCTAATGGTAGGACGCCAGGTTCTGGCCCTGGTAGTCGGGGTTCGAGTCCCTGTCCCGCAGCACAAAAGCCACCCAATTAGGGTGGCTTTTTGCATTTTGCCCTATCAGTTTGCCCTGCCTGTTGCACATTACCTTCTTCGGCCATAGTTAGGTTTGGGATTTATTTTACCGCCGCCGTTAAATTCCCCTTATAGTAAGTGCCATCTTTTACGCAGAAACCATTCCAGGGCCAGTAAGGCAACAATCACAATCAGCCAAATTGGACCGCGGCCAACAGGGCGTTCCCAGGTAGCATAATGTACCCGACTTGGGAATGTCCGATCCGGAAAGTCATGGAGAAATCCTTGCACCGAGTAAAAGCGGCCTTCCGTCTGATGGGCAAGGGCCTTTAAAACCTCCGGTCGAGCCGATATCTGTTGAAATTCTAGATAAAAGGGACGCACAATGACCCTGCCGTTACGCCGGCCGATCTCGCGGCCCTCCTTGCGAGCAATGATAGTGTACCGATATTCGCCCTCCGGCAAGCCTGAAAGGCTCAATTGATACTTGCCACCGCCGGTGGGATTAAACTCATCCTGGCGGGAAAACCCATCCGGCCCGCTGAGCCGAATAGAAACCTGAGCACCAGCAAGGGGCCGGTAGAGGGCATCGTACACGGCACCGCTAAATTGCACGGATTCGCCCAGGTTCACCGTTCTGCGCACTGGCTTAATTTGCACCTGATGAAGGGTTTCTCGATTGACGCTCCAGCGGACCAGCCGTTCGAGAAATTGCACAAAAAAGCGATCCCGCTGCGGGTCGTCCTGTAATTGAAAATGCCAGAACCCCCATCCCGCACTGGCCAGCACAACCTGTTTTTGCCCCCTGGAACGGAACACATACAGAACGGGGAGCTTGGCTCTGCTGCCGCCGTTGGCCTGGCCGACAACCAGAACCTGGCTTCCGGGCACCAATTGCAGACCACGCAACATTTCAATGGGCGGCAACTCCTGCCACAACTGCGCGGAGCGCTGAGGGTCGTCCGCGACATCAATTAAGGGGTGGGCTTCCGCCAGGTTGGTTAAATGCACGATTTGTTTACCCGACGAAACCAGAGTGGCTCCGGGTTTAAACGGCAAAACAGCCTGAAACGCTGCCAGCTTTTTTAAATCGGTCCGCTTGTTCAGGAACCAGACCAAGGGCAGCTTTCTGCGTTTGGCCTCGGTGAGCAAGGTTACCAGCTGAGCAGCAGAGCTTCTGGAGGTGGGGAAACCGTGCAGCACAATCAAATCCAGCGAATCGAGCGGCAGCCGGGCAAAATCGCCTTCAAAGTAGGTGCCGGTGCCCCTTTCGGTACGAAAGAGAAATTGAAAATCGGCCAGTTGGCCGGCCACGTAGCCCAGCATTTGCCGATCGAAATCCGGCGAGCCGCTCATCACCAGGATTCGTTGTTTGCGTTTCAACACGGTAATCAGCGTTTCCTGGGCATTGTTGAGTGGGGTAATTTCCCCCTCCAGAGCCGGAAGGCTAACGCGCAACCGAACTTCGCCTTCCCGGAAAGGCTTCCAGCTAAGGGAAATGCGCTGCTCCAGTCCATCCCGGCCCAACACCACGGGCCGAGTGGCCACCACGCGCTTCCCCAGCCTGGCCTGCACCACCACTTTTTTGCCGGCATAGCCGTGCTGCCGAATGATTACCTGCAAAGGCAATTCATCCCCCAGATAGGCTACCGGATTGGTTTCCAACCGCACAATCTGTAAATCTCGTGGAGGCGCCGGATCGCCAACCAACACGGTGTACACGGGTACAGCAAGCTTTTGCCCCAGGCTTACCGGGTCCACCCCCTGATTGAAGATGCCGTCGCTAACCAGGACGATGGCCTGGAGGTTTTGATTGATCAGGCTGTCCTGCACAGCCAGCAAAGCGGCGGCCATGTTGGTACCATCCACCGAAAAATCCAAGCTGTCATCTTCAAGGGCATGCACGTCTGTATCGAAAGCAAAAACGGACCAGCGCAGGCTGTCGTGTTGGATGCGCTGTTGCAATTGCTCCCAGAGGTAAAGCAAAGAATCGGCCCGACGACCGGACTGATCCTGGATTTTCATGCTGGCCGAATTATCCAGAAGCAGCGCTATTATGGGCGGCCGTTCTTCCTGGTTTACCGCCTCCAGAACAGGATTCATTAAAAGTAAAAACACCAGCAACAACACCAAAGCCCGCAACGCGCGAAGCAATAACTTCCGGCGGAAATTTAAAGGGGGCAAAGGGCGCCAGTAATAAACATAGGCCAGGCCTGCTAATAGGGCCGCGCCCAGCAGAACAAGCAGGGTAGGCCAACTAAATCCAACATGCCATTGAGTTCCCATTCGGCTCAGGACTCCTTCCCATCAATGCGCAGATATGGGATGGCATTGAGATCCAGCGAAGCGTATCGGCCTGCCTTCAAATGTTCCAGGCCGGCACGGGCAATCATGGCAGCATTGTCTGTACAATACTTTAAAGGGGGGAAGTACACCAGCAGATGGAATTTTTTCGCCTCCTGAGTCATCAAGGATCGCAAAAGCGAATTGGCAGCCACACCGCCGGCAACGGCAATTTGCCTGACCTGATAGCGCCGGGCGGCCCGAATGGTGCGTTCTACCAGGACCTCCACCGCCGCCATCTGAAAGGATGCACAAATGTCTGCCAGCTGGCGTTTTTTTTCCTCCTCGGTAAGTGCTTGCAGGTAATTGAGCACCGCCGTTTTCAAACCACTGTAACTGAAATCCAACGTGTCCTCCCCGCGCAGTGCTCTGGGAAAGGGGATGGCATCCGGATTACCATCTCTGGCCAGACGATCGATATGGGGCCCACCTGGATAGGGCAGCCCGAGCAGTTTGGCCACTTTGTCGAACGCCTCACCCACCGCATCGTCCCGGGTCTCTCCAAGAATGCGATAGGTAAGATGGGCCTGAACCAGGATGATCTGGGTATGCCCGCCAGAAACGATCAGGCAAAGAAAAGGCGGTTCAAGCTGCTCGTTTTCCAGGAAATTGGAATAGATATGGCCTTCGATGTGATTAACGCCGACAAACGGTTTCCCTAGGGCCAGCGATAGGCCCTTCACATAATTTACCCCAACCAGTAGCGCCCCCACCAGTCCCGGACCATAAGTCACTGCAAAACCATCCAGATCGGAAAAATTTAGGGCGGCCTTCTGTAGGGCCTGCTGGACAATGGGTACAATTTTTCGTAAATGAGCGCGAGAGGCCAGTTCCGGCACTACACCGCCAAACTGCTGGTGAACCCACTGGGAGGAGATCACGCTGGAAAGTACCCGGCCCTCTTCCAGCACAGCTGCCGAGGTTTCGTCGCAGGAGGTTTCCACACCCAGAATTCGCCTAACCTTCATGCCGTCATTCCAGCCGCTTCTTCTGTACAACCAGCTCAAAATGGCTGGGTTGAGATTCCATGTAAAGCAATTTGTAAGGTGTAACGATTCTCCCCTTAATCTGTTTCGCACCCGGTTTCCAACTTCGCTTGAAATCGATTACCACTTGGAAATCCTCCGGCCTGGCCTGGGCCAGTATTTTCTCCCCACCCCGGATGTACAAGCGAACAAAGGATGGCAAGGGTAGAACCTCCAAATCTGGGGGCACATTGGTCACCCGAACCGGGACGTTTTCCAGCTCTTTTTCTGCAATTCGCTGCACATCGAAATATACGGTCACCTGCTCGGGCTCATAATGTGCTTCGAAAACCGAACTGGGCAGCAGTTTAAACGTTTCTTGCCGGGGCAGGTTTAAATCCCGCAAGGTTTTCTTTTCGGTAAACACACGCTGGAGGGTGTCCACAAAACTGGCCGGCCCGCTCACCAGCACCGAATCGGGTTTGGGTGTCATGGCCACCAGTGTGTAACCGGCAAGCGTTGTAACCGTGGCCTGTACCACAACCGGCACGTGGGTGGACTTGCAGTGGTCCACCTCGAAGACCATCTCAATGGGCCGAATAATGGACTTGACAGAAACATCCAACTCCTCCGGATAACTAACAAATTCTGGATGCTCGGACAAATTAATAACCCGTCGCTTAGTTACATCGGAAAGGTCCACCCGGTAGGCCAGCCGGTAGAACCGGAGCCGCAGCAAATCCATTCCCTTGCCGACAAATTGAACACGAACCTTGCGTGGAATGGGATATTTAAGACAATACTCCGGATTGTTGGTTGTAATTTGCAGGGGCACCTCCACGGCATAATCGTAAGTACGGTTTAGCTTAACGGTCAGCCAGAGGATAAAGGCCAGGCCGAGCACGGCCAGTTTGGTTTGGTAATTTTGAAACAGGGGCGAGGGGTTCATTGTTTCAGTTTCAGCTTCTGGCCGGGTTTTAAATTCAGTTTTTGCGCTGCACTGGCTCGGTTACAGGCCAATTGCAGGTAACCAGAGCTGTCCCAATTCAGTAGGCATTGCCCTTCGGCCACCTGCCCGAATGTTGCCAGCGGCCCCTGGACTAGGAGGGCTCCTACCTCCAGTTTGAGCGGTTGGGGAGAGCCCCAGGCCTCCCACTGGCTCCGATGCAGATTAAAAATAACGTTGCCAAAACGATCGATGTGCAGCACTTCTACTTGCCAGCTCGATTCAGTTAACGGCCGGGGATCTGTCCAGAAGCTTTCTGGTGGATGGGTGGGCTCCAGAAAAGGTTCGGCCTGGCCCAAGGCGATTTTGGCTGCCAGAGGGGCAAAGACGTCGCGCCCGTGGAACGTAGCGGACACCGGCCCGGCCAATCGTTCCTCCCTGATTCTAAACGCTGTGCCGGGATAGTCCTTCCACACCAGCGTAAAAACGCCGTTATCGGGTCCCACAAACCACCACTGTCCCGCCTTAAGTACAAGGCCGCGCCGATTGGTACCTACGCCGGGGTCCACCACCACCAAAAAAATGCTGTGAGCCGGGAAATAAGGAAAAGCATTGGCCAAACAAAAAGCCCCTGCCCGAACATTAAAGGGAGGGATCCGATGGGAAACGTCCACCAGCCGGGCAAAGGGAACCAAAGACAGTAAACGTCCCTTCAGGGCACCCACATACCCATCCTCTGTCCCAAAGTCGGTAAGTAAAGCAATAATGGGCTCTTTTTCGGCTTTCATCGCTGGCATTTTGGACAGAAGAAGGTGGATCGTTTATCAATCCAGATTCTTGCGATCGGCTCGCCACAGCGGAAACAGGGCTGGCCAGCACGCTGGTACACCTTTAGGAAATGCTGATTTTGTCCGTTTTCGCCGGTCACCGTCCGATATGCACTGTAGGTGGTTCCAAATCGTTGTATGGCCGATTTTAGAACCCGCCTTATTGCCCCGTGCAGGCGCTGGATTTCCTCTTCGTTCAAGGAACAGGCCGGGCGCAGAGGCGAAATACCGGCTTCGAACAATATTTCGTTAGCGTAAATGTTACCAATCCCGGCCACTCTGGACTGATCCATTAAAAACCGCTTAATATTTAAACGCGTTAAATTTAGTAATTTCTTAAGCTTACTTAAAGTGAATTTTTTGTCCAGAGGTTCAGGGCCTAAGCCGGGAAAGCGGGGAGGCTGCCGATACAACCAAATTTTGCCAAACTTGCGGACGTCCTGGTAATAGAGCCACTTTCCGGAATCCCACTGGATGGCCAGGTGAATGTGCTGGGGAAACCGGCTTTGCTCCTTCGATTGTAAAAATATGCCAGACATACCCAGGTGAAACACTGGATAGGCGCCCTCACAGTCAAAGATCAAGAATTTACCCCTTCGCTTTACAGCCTGAAGGCGCTTTCCTTCGAGCACAGACCTTAGTTGCTCCGGCGTGCAATTCTGCAAGAGCTGGGGTGTTCTCACCACCAAGCGCAGGATTCGCTTTCTCCGGAAAACGGCGTCCAATTGCTGGCGGATGGTTTCAACCTCCGGCAATTCCGGCATCGGCTTTCTTCCCGGCTGTTTAACATCTCCACCGCACTGTCTAATCCCGTTGCACAACCATAGCGTTCTTTACTCGTTTTCCACGAAACAAAAATGGCGGAATGCCCTTTGGAAGCACTCCGCCATTTGAAGCGTTCCGCCGGCAGACTAAATGTGAATTGGTTCTCCAATGGCTGCATGGGTGGCTTCGGCCACAATTTCGCTGAGCGTGGGATGAGGATGCACCGTGTGCAGAACTTCCATGTAGGTGGATTCCACAGATTTGGCCAGTGTCACTTCGGTAATCAACTCGGTGGCCTCCGGCCCAATAATGTGGGCCCCCAGCAGTTCTCCATATTTTTTGTCGTAGATGATTTTGATGAAGCCTTCTGCTTCGCCCAGCGCCAGCGCTTTCCCGTTGGCTCGAATGGGGAATTTTCCTACCATAATGTCATAGCCTTCTTCGCGGGCTTTCTTTTCGGTAAGCCCTACCGAAGCGACCTGAGGATTGCAATAAGTACAGCAGGGGATGGAACGGTAATCGATGGGGGTCACTTCCAGGCCAGCCATGTGCTCGACGGCCCGAATCCCTTCATGGGATGCCACATGCGCCAGCCACGGGGGCCCAATAATGTCGCCGATGGCGTAAATATGAGGCACGTTGGTCTGGTAGTACTTATTGACTTTGATCCAGCCCTTTTCCGTCTGGATGCCGACAGTCTCCAGGCCCTGATTTTCCACATTGCCCTGCACACCGATGGCGATCAGTGCTTTTTCTGCACTTAGGACCTGCTTCTCCCCTTCTTTACTCAGCTCCACTTTTACCATCTTTTTGGTTTTTTGAATCCCCTCAAGCCGGGTATTGGTTAAAAGCTCGATGCCCTGTTTTTTGAACGATTTTTCCAGCTCTCGGGAAACGTCTTCGTCCTCGGCGGGCAAAATGTGGGGCATCATTTCCACGAGGGTTACTTTGGAGCCGAGAGCGTTAAAGAAATATGCAAATTCAACGCCGATGGCTCCAGCACCGATAATGACAATGCTCTTAGGCAATTTCTTCACCACCAGGGCATGCCGGTAAGTCATCACCTGCTCCCCATCCACTTCGATCCCGGGAATTGCCCTCGCCCTAGCACCGGTAGCAATCAGGATTTTCCTGGCGGTAATTTTGCGCTCACCCCCATCATTGAGCTGAACGGTCACCTCGTTGGCACCGGTTAATTGCCCGGTCCCCATGATGGTGTCCACTTTGTTTTTCTTCATCAGGTAGGCTACTCCCTTGGAGAGTTGTTCGGCTACCCTCCTGGAGCGCTGAATCACCTTTGGGAAATCGACATGAAACGTTTCGATGGGTAGGCCATAGGAGGCCGAATTTTGAAAGATCTGATGCAATTCCGCTGTGCGAAGTAAGGCTTTGGTTGGGATGCAACCCCAGTTAAGGCAAATCCCCCCAAGGTTCTCCCGCTCCACCAACCCTACCTTTTGCTTGAGCTGAGCAGCGCGAATCGCGGCCACGTAACCACCAGGTCCGGATCCAATAATCAGCACATCGTAATCCATGTATTCTTCCTCCTAAGTTGCCATTTCCGTTTTGGAAAAACCGAGTGGAATATACAGGCAAAATCAGGATAAAAAAACCAGCGCGATAAATGAATGGCCTCCCGGCCGAATGCTGCACTGTGGCGGCAAACAGGTTGGGAATCTTCCTTATCCCCTTTCCCCGGCCCCATCTGCTCAGGAAGGCAAAATGCCCAGACGATGCAACACCAGCGTGAGCATCACCAACATCACGTACAAGTTAATGTAGCCAAAGGCTCGCCGGTAAATCAGGGATCGTGCCTGAGGTTTCAAAAGCCACCGGGATTTATACAACAGCCAACCCCCGTAACCCAGCAACAACAACTGAACGGTGGTAGAACGTCCAATCCCGTAAAGAGGCAGAGCCATCACCACCATCGCGGTGATGGCCAGCCACATAAACGTGAGACGCCCCAACTGAATTCTGTTAAACGTACGGGTGAGGGAAGGAAAACCAGCTCGTTCGTAGTCCTGGCCAAAATTTAGCAGCAAAAGCCAGAAGTGGGGTATTTGCCAGACAAAAAACACCACCCCTAAAATAATAGCCTGTGGATCGAGCAGATTTCCCCCTGCCGCTGCCCAGCCGGCCAGTGGCGGAATGGCGCCAATGAGGGCACCGGGAAAAACGGCATAGGCGGTTCTTGTTTTCAGCGGGGTGTAGATGCCATTGTACCAGACCACGTTGAGCAGTCCCAGGGCCAGTGTAGTACGATTGGTGCCCAGGGCGAGTACGAGCGCTCCTAGCAACATCAGCAAAACGACGATTTTCAACGCATGGCTCGGGGAAACCAAGCCGGCTGGGATGGGCCGACCTTCGGTTCGACGCATCAACCGGTCTAATTCTCGTTCCTGATACTCATTTAAGGCCGCCGACCCGGCCGCAAGCAAAAAAATGCCGAGGGTTGCTGGAATAATTGGCCAGCTTAATTGCCCCGAATAAAGCACAACCCCGGCTGCCGTCGAAAGGGCAACCAGGGCTGCAATGCGTACTTTAATTAACTCCAGGTAAACGGAAAGAGGATTTCTCAATACAATCGTATTCATTTCAGCGTTTTCAGATACGCGATTACATCACGTATCTCCTGATCGGTCAGCTGCTGTGGCGGCATCAGCGGCTGATAACCTTTCACCACTTTGGCACTGGGATTTTTGATCGATTCGATAACATAGGCTTCATCCACAACAACTTCTTGCTCCTTTCCATCCACTAGCACCGTCTCTTTGCGGCCGAACAATCCTTTAAAGGAAGGTCCTACCAGCCGGGAGCCGTCTAACGAATGACAGGCGGTACAAGCACCTTTGCCCTGCACAATCCGCTTCCCTCTTTCCGGATCCCCTTCACCGGTTTCTTCCCCGGCTTTTTTCTCTTCGCCCGCGGGTTTTTTGGCTTGGGCTACTGGAGCTGGGGCGGGCAATTCTTTGCTCGCCGAGGCATACCAGGTATCGAACTCCTGCTGCGGCATGGCCCTTACCTCAGAAAGCATGTAAGAGTGCCGATCCCCACAGTATTCAGCACAAAGGACCTGATAAGAGCCAGGCTCGTTGGCCGTAAACCACATTTTTGTTGGGACACCGGGAACCGCATCTTGTTTAATCCGAAAGGCAGGAATGTAAAAACTGTGGATCACGTCTCTAGATTCCAAATGTAAAACCACCGGTTTACCGGCAGGCACATAAAGTGTGTCGGTAATCAAGCCGTTCTCGTATTCAAAAGTCCACTTCCACATGGCGCCGTAAACTTTTACTGGAAATGCATCTTTTGGAATGCTTTGCATCTCCCGGTAGCCAACCATGCCATAATAAAAAATAATCAGCACGAGAATGGTTGGAATAACCGTCCAGAGCAGTTCCAGAGGCAGACTGCCATGAATGTTTTCGCCCTTAGGATGTTTCCGGTGATGATAATGAACGACAAAATAAATCATTGCCGCTGTTAAACCCAGAAAGAACACCACCGAAATGGTTATGACAAATAGAAACGTATTGTCAACCCGTCCCACAAAATTGGATATCATCTTTATCTACCCCTTACCTGAATAAAACGTCCAGAAACGTTAAGGATAAAAAGATTGCAAAGGTAATGATGACCACAAAAACCATCAGCCTGAATAAGATGGGCTCGAATTTCAAGTGCATGAAATAGTTCATTACCAGAAAGGTTTTAAACCCAGCAATCAGCAGCGCTACAGTAACCGTAAGGGCTTCCAAATTTATCCCGGACACAGATACGGTGAGGCCGGTGAAGACAAGTAGCCCCAACCAAACCAGTACGTAGGTGCCGTAACCAACACTATGCTCAGCTTGGTGATGTTCCATTGCATTGCCTCCTTCAGGAAATCAGATAAAATAACGGAAACAGAAAAATCCAGATCACGTCCACCAAATGCCAGTAAAGTCCCCCGTTTTCCAGCTTGATGAAGTTGCCTGGATCGGTCGGGTTTTTCTGGATAAGCGTGTAAATCCAGCCCAGTACCAGCACGCCAACCAGCACATGTAGCCCATGCAGGCCGGTCATAACATAGTACAGACTGAAGAACAACTGCTCACCGGCCGAAGCCTTTAACAATTCCGGTGAATTTGGGTAGATGCCATGGTGAATTTTAGCACTCCATTCAAAATATTTATTTACCAGAAAGCCAAAGCCCATCACAATGGTCGCCAGCAAAAACAGTTTGGAGAGGTTTCTGCTTCCCCGCCGCAACGCTTCGATGGAAAGCGCCACAGTAAGACTGCTGGTCAAAAGCAAGGCGGTATTCAGCGTGCCTATGGGCATGTTTAGTTCCGCCGAGGAGAGAAAAAACTCATGCTGATGCTTGGCCCGGTAGGCTGCATACAGAATAAACATGCCACCAAAGAGCAACAGCTCGGTAAACAAGAACAGCCACATGCCCATTTTGGCGCCAATCACGTCGGAATGTTTTTCCTCATGCACTGCCGTTTCTGCCACACTGCTCATTCTTCTGCCTCCGTTTAATGGTCATACGGTCCGCGATCCACGACCGGAATTTCTTCAAAATTCTCATGGGGCGGTGGGGAAGGCACCTGCCATTCTAGGGTGGTCCCTTGCCAGGGATTCGCTTCGGCCTTGGGACCGCTCTTCAACGCTCGGACCAGATTGATAATCATAATCAGGAGACCCAGCACAAGAATCCAGGAGCCCACCGTGGCAACCACATGGCCGCTGTGATACTGAGGCAAATGGTCGTAGTAACGCCGGGGCATGCCTTCGAAACCCAGAATCAGCATGGTAAAATACAGCATATTGAAGCCAATAAAAATCAGGGCCCAGGCCAGTGTGGCCACTCTCTTATTGTACATGCGGCCAAACATTTTCGGGAACCAGTAATGCATGCCGGCAATGAATGCCATCATGGTGCCGCCAAACATAACGTAATGAAAATGACCCACCACAAAATAGGTGTCGTGAAGATGCACATCGACCGACAGCACACCCAGCATCACACCGGTAAATCCACCAATCATGAACAGAAAAATAAAGCTTAAAGCATAAAGCAGTGGGGGTTCCAGATGAATCGACCCCTTATAAAGGGTCGCAACCCAGTTAAATACTTTAATGGCTGTGGGAATCGCAACCAAAAAAGTCAGCAAGGAGAAGACAACGCTGGCAGTGTAACTTTGCCCGCTGACGAACATGTGATGCCCCCAGACCAGCGACCCAGCCAGAGCAATGCCCAGACTTGAGGCAGCGATGGCCTTGTACCCGAAAATAGTGCGGCGGGCAAAGGTTGGGATAATTTCTGTGACCACCCCCATCCCAGGTAAAATCATGATGTAAACCGCTGGATGAGAATATATCCAGAACAAATGCTGGTAAAGGATTGGATCGCCCCCTTTCGCCGGATCGAAAATGCCCACACCGGTTAGGCGCTCAAAGAAGATCAATAACATGGTAATTCCTACCACCGGAGTGGCCAGGATCTGAATCCAAGAAGTGGCATACAGCGCCCAAACGAACAATGGCAGGCGGAACCAGGTCATCCCCGGAGCCCGAAGCCGATGCACAGTGGTGATAAAATTCAACCCGGTTAAAATGGACGAAAAACCCAAAATAAACACAGCAAACACAGCCAGAGGCACATTGGTGGTTGTCCGGATGTTGTACGGTGCATAAAACGTCCATCCGGTATCCGGGAAGCCCCCCTTGGTGAAAAGGGAGACCAGAGCCAGAACCGCACCAGTCATATACAACCACCAGGAAAATAAATTAAGCCTGGGGAAAGCAACATCTTTGGCGCCTACCTGAATGGGTAGAAAAAAGTTACCCAATACAGCTGGAATGGCTGGAATCACAATCAAGAAAATCATTATTACCCCGTGCAGGGTAAACAGGGTGTTGTAGGTGCGTGCACTCACCACAGTTTCGCCCATGGTGAGCTGTTCCAGGCGAAGCATTAACCCCAGGAAGATACCCACCACAAAAAACAGGGTCACCCCAGATAAGTAGAGCAAACCAATACGCTTATGATCGGTAGAAAAAATCCACCCCAAAATACCGGAATACTTACCCTTGTAATCAAGGTAGTTTATCTCCCCATGTCCGGTATGCGTTAATGCATGACTTGCCATTGTAATACCCTCGTCTTAACCGGTTTTACGACTTAAATAAGCAATCAACGCTACAAATCCTAAAGAAGATATCAGAATACCCATCCCAACTACACGGAGCAAATTAAACACGTATTTTCGTCCCTGGGGATCGTAACTGAAACAAAACCTTAACACCCTGGCTACCGAGGGTCCAATTTTGCCTTTGGAAGACTCCAGGATAGCCATCTTTAAATCGAAAGGCAGGAATTCGGTACCATAAATGTAACGGCAAATTTTTCCGTCCGGAGAAAGCGCTACGATGGCCGCCGGGTGCGCAATGTCCTTCCCTTTTTTGTTGAATAAAAAACCGACCGCACGGGTTAAGCGCGCGATATTCAGGCTATCGCCGGTCAAGAAGGGCCACTGCTCCGGCGGGTAATCGGGCAGGCTGTGGAGATAATTGCGCTTCTTCTCCCGGGCCAGCTCAGGACCTTCTGTATGGTCTATGCTCACGGTGATGACCTGGTAGTCCACCCCCGGCTGTAGGTCCAGTCCACGGACCGCCTCGATCAGGCTGCTCAGCAGCGGAGAGCAAATGCCAGGACATTTAAAATAGCCCAGGTTCAAAATGGTCGGCTTATCCAGCAAATCCCCCAAACGGATCAACCGGCCTTGTTCATCTCGCAATTGAATGTCCCCGGGAACAAACGCACCAAGCTTTTCTTCAACCCCTGGAGTCACACCTTGCGGATTTTGCGTCTCGGCTCCCAGGGACATTACGAACCCAGCCAGCAGGACAAAGAGAAGTATTGCCCATTTAACTTGCTTCCACCCTTTCATTGATCTAACCCCAGAACAGCGTTAAAACTAAAACCATTTTTAGTTTAAGAATGATTCTCATTTCACCGGCTCAAACAGGTGCCTAAAATAGTAACTTGAGAAAATATTTACAAGGCCAATAAAAAAACTTAAGGCCTAAAATTCGCCCCCTTTCGGGCCAACATTTTCAGCTTCAGTCGTAGAAAAAAGTTCTGGCAGCGCGCACCGGCCAGGTAAAGCCAAGTGCCTAACCAAACCCCAAGTGCGTCGGCCAGTGCATCGGCTACTTCTGGAGAACGACCCGGTACAAAGCGCTGATGAAATTCATCACTGATCCCGTACAGCACGCCAAGCAATAAGGACATTCCCCACAACAAACGGCGATTCAAGGCGAACTTTTCCTGATGGGCCAGGGCCCTGGCAATGAGGGCCCCCAGAATAGCGTAAACGAGGCCATGTTTTACTTTATCTTCAAAACTGAATCCTACTTCCAGAACTTGGATGTTGGACAAGGAAGATGCTACAAAAATGACCGCAGCCCACAGAACAGGTGGCAGATAGTAAAACAAAAGGCGGCTCTTGCGCATCGTCTCTCAGTTGCTTTGCGTCAGGTTTGTTGAAGGAGGGGAAACGATGATCCCTCCGCTACCTATCCCTCACCGAAAGGGTGTAAATCCCACCGACAGGGCCCAGCGCAGCTTCCAGGGATTGTTTCCTGCTGCCGGGCGACTGTACCAGAAAGGTAGGGTCAATTTTACATCACTCATCCCCAGGTAACGCAAGGGAAAAGGAAGATCATCCCAGAAGAGAGTCAAACCCAGCTCTGCATCCCCGGAACGGCGGGTGATTTTTTTCCAATTCAACTGGGACCAGGCGGCATACACGGCGGTCTGGAGGGTGGGCAAAACCGGCCAGGAGGGTAACAATCTGGCCAGAGGATTGGCCAAATCCAGATCGATGCGCGCGGCCAATAAGCGACGGCCACCCTGGGCGGAAGGGGCGCCATCAATGGCTGCCGAGGCCACCTGGCCGCCTCCGGGCAGCCGGAAATGGCCATCGCGAACCCAGTCCACGGGGAGGGTACCCCGGCTGCGGGCAAAGGCATTGCTGAATTCCCTCACCGGCGCAGCCCCGGAAGGATAAAATAAATACTGCACGGGGGGCTTACCCTCAATCTGGCCAACGGCCAGGCGTCCACGCAGGTTGGTTTGCGGACCAAGAGCAATCCTGGGCAGGAGAACCAATTCCCAGCGCTGAAAAGGATAGTCCCCACCCGGGGCTGCCACCTCAACCCGGAGCTGCCAGCGGGTAACCAGTTTACGGTAGGCGGTAACCGAACGGTGTCGGATCCATTCAAAGGCCAGAATGCTCACCGTGCCTGGGCTCCAGGCCCGTGCAGGGTAACGGTTGTCGTAGAGCTGGCGCACCCGCCAGCCGAGCAGAAAGCGATGGTTGACCGGCTGGGTACGGGTCCGGTAGCTCAATGCCAGCTCGCCCCCGGCTCGACCTTCCAGGCGATAGGCAAACAGGTAATAGCGCACTCTGGATGTGCCTATGGGCAACAGGCTGGACCAGCGAAATGATAGGCCGGGTTGGCCACTGCGGCTCCCCAACTGAGTTTCCAACCGGTGCCAATAAAGCGGGCCGACAAAATTGCCCACCGAGCGCAGCCCAATTACAAATCCGTCCACATCGTTAAAGAATAGTTGGGGAAACAGTGTGGCCGTGTAGCACCGCAAATCCGGCTCCACGTACTGCCTGTGCAGCCAAAACAACTTTAACGGAGGTATTCGGCGGTTGTCGTTATTAAATGGGTTAATGTCGGGTAATTTGCTTTGCGGGTCCAGCTGGATGCGGCGTACCGGTGCCGGAAGGTACAGCCTGGCTACGTAGCGGCGGTTGGCCGGGTGCCAGGAAGGCAAATCGCTGGAATCTGTTCGGGAGAGCCAGCCGGGGATTGGAATCCGGTAGCGGCGCTGTGAACCATCCCGGAGCTCAATGGCCACATCGACCGGCATCGCCAGGGGCTGCTTCCGCTCCAGCACCATCGTCAGGCGAAATTGCCTCCCGCCCTTCCGCTGGACCCAGCGGCCCACCGCCTTACGCAGCCGCACATCCAGGAGCCAAGTGGTTCGAAGCCACTGTTCCCAAAACCAGTTTAGATGCATGCCGGTGGCCCGGTTGAAGGTTAAAAACAGATCTTCCGGGTAGGGATGCCGGAATCGCCAGCGCCGGTAATAGGTCCGAATGCCCCGCAAAAACAACGAATCGCCGATCAACCGCTTTAATGTAAACAAGCCTACCGCCATCTTATCGTAGGTGGGAATGTACGGATTGTGCTGAAAATAATCGAAGTGGGTGTCGATGGGTTCTTCTCGGCCAGAAAGGGCGTATTCCAAGTAATTGAGGTAAGCTTCCCGCCGCGCGGTCTGGGTGTAGCCCAGCCAGCGCTGCCATCCGCTCTGGCGCGTTGGATTCAAATTGCCTTCCCTACCCCAAAGGTGTTCGGTGGCCCAGATCTCAAAGAAAGTGGTAAAGCCCTCGTCCATCCAGCCGTGGCGGGTCTGGTTGTTGGCCAAAAGCCCGTAAAACCACTGGTGTGCCATTTCGTGAATGATTGTAATAGCCAGCTCCCGGGGCGAAATGATGTAGCCATTAATCATGACCAGATTGGGATACTCGATGCCGCCGGCGGTGATGAGAGCATCGACGATGGAGAGTTGCCGATAAGGATAGGCCCCGATCTTTTCTTGCAGAAAGGAAAAGCCCTCCACCACCCTCTGCAGGATGCTATTCCAGGTCTTCAATCGGTAGGGTTGGAGAAAAAACTGGAGGGTGGTCTGGCCAACCTGAATTTGTTTGAGCACAAACTCCGGATCGGCACAGAAGGCGAAATCGTGAACCCGTTCAGCTACAAAACGATAGGTAACCGTTGTCGTATCCGGCTGTTGTTGCAGGTAGTACTGAATGGTTCGTCCCGGGTACTGGACCGAATCCGGTAACACCTCCGGGTTCATCAGGCGGCCGGTAGCAGCAACCACAAAGGGGCGGGGTACCGTAATTTCTACCTCGTAGTCCCCCCACTCCTGGTAGAATTCGCCGTCCAGATGCTGGTCTATGTGCCAACCCCGAGCATCGTACACCGCCGGCACGGGATACCAATTCCCAATGTCGAAATGCTCCCCGGAATATCCGAAACGTTCCCCGGAGGGCGGAATCATACCGGTAAATTGCACTTGCAAGTAAAGGCTATCTCCGGGAGGCAGCGGCCGGGGCAGTGGCAGGCGCAAAATGGTATTGTCTATCGAGAAGTTCAGATCCCTGCCGGAGCTATCCTGGACTGAAAGCACTTCAATGTGACCCCGTTCCCGGCCGCTGAAGGGCCGGGCGTAAGAATGGGCACGAAACTTGTTCCAGTAAAGATGAAAATACAGCGTTTTCAGCGTGTCCGGGGACCGATTAAAGTAAGTGAGCGTTTCCCGCCCCTCCAGCCTCACCAGTTCCGGAAACAACCGCACAGAGATGGCATAATGCACCTGCTGCTGGAAATAACCCGGCGGGCTTTCTCCCCGAACCAGGACAACAAGGCTCAGCAAAAAGGATAGCAGGAAGTGAAATCCCGGATGGCTAAGATGTGCGGTCTTTGTTTTTTTTCTTCTCCAGAAGCGTTTGCGCATGTACCAGAATGGACTGTCCATACCTTTCCTGCAACTGGTCGATCAACTGCTCCAGAGTTAGTTTCCGTTGGTTCTCCACATCCCAGAGGCTCAACTGGCCGCCCTTCTCAGGAACCAGGTGAGTCAGGCCAACGCCCAGCAGCCGTACTGGTTGAGAGGCTTCCCGAAATTCCCCCAACAGGGACACACAAACCCGATAAATATCTTCGGTCAGATTGGTTGGAGAGGATAGGGTTTTGTTCCGATTAAACGTGGAAAAATCGGCAAAACGAATTTTCAGTTGTACGGTTTTTCCTCTTAGCTGGTGCTTACGCAATCGAGAAGCTACCTTTTCACACAGTTTCAGGAGGGTGGCTTCCAAAATTTCCGCATCCGCTTGATCTTTCTCGAAGGTGTGCTCGTGGCTGATGGACTTTATTTCTTCTTCCATCTGTACGGGACGCTCGTCCATTCCCCTGGCCAGTTGCCAGAGCACATCGCCCCACTTTCCAAATTTTTGCCTGAGCACAGCCGCCGGATAGTCACGTAACTGGCCAATGGTCTGGATCCCCAGGTCCCGAAGCCGTTGTCTGGTCTTCTCTCCCACGCCCCACAGGCGCTCCACCGGCAGCGGATCGAGAAAGGTTTGCACCTCCTGCGGACCTACGATCAGCAACCCGTCGGGCTTGCCGGCATCGGAGGCGATTTTAGCCACACTTTTGCTGGGGGCAATGCCCAGGGAAGCGGTGAGCCCGGTGGCCTGGCGGATGCGCTGTTTGATTGCCTGGCCTAACTGGAGAAGGCTACCAAACAGGTGCACGCTGCCGGTTACATCCAGAAAGGCCTCGTCGATGCTGATGGGTTGCACTAATGGAGAAAACTCGGCCAACACCCTCATGATTGTCCGGGAATAATCGGCATAAAGAGCACCATTGGGCCTTACGTAGATGGCTTCGGGGCACCGTTTGTAGGCCTGGGAAATGGGCATGGCCGAGCGGACCCCGAGCCGCCGCGCCTCGTAGGATGCCGCTGCAACCACGCCCCTGCCCTTCCCTCCCCGTGGGTCGGCACCGACAATTACCGGCTTCCCCCGCCACTCCGGATGGCACAACTGCTCCACCGAGGCGAAAAAAGCATCCATGTCCACATGGACGATGACTCGTGGCCAACTCATGGGAGCTTAGCTGCCGACAAAAAAGATAATGATGGCAATAAAAATCAGGGCCACCCCTACATTTCGGCGAAAACTTTTCTGCCGCTGTTTTTTGTAGGCCAGCGTCTCCAGGTTCACTTCGTGCAATTTGCCTGCTGGAACCGTAAGCGTGCCCCAGATCTTCACATGGGCAAAGTGCTGCCTCTGGGCGCTGAGGGGATAATCAAACTCGGTGTCGAAACGTCCTGTAACCGTTTTGGCTTTTTCGCCCGGCACCAGTTCAAAATGCCCGCGGAAATTACGGGCCAAGGGTTTAAAACTCAGCAACTGCCCATTGGCACTAAAGTAAACCGTCGCTGTACTGTCCTGGATGTCCAGAGGGGCCACCAGGGTATCCCCCAGGTCGTAGTACACATCAAAAAAGCCACCGCCTTTCTTCCCGGCCGGTCGGCGCAGCATCATGCGCAGTACGTAGTGCGTACCCCTGTACAGCTGAGGATAAAAGTACACCGTAAACCCGCCATCGTTCTGTAAAATGGCGGTGGTATCGAACCGAATCGCGACCTCCTTGTAAAGCACGGCTTCGTCCACCGAAAACGTTTCCGGTGCAGCCTGATTGAATTGGAGAAAGACCTTGCCAAAATCTTCCTCTGCCCGGTCGGTCTTTTGTTCTTCAGGATTCTGGGCCAGAAGCCAGAGGGGGAAACAAATGGCCAGCAAGAGCCAGCCGCGAAAAGCGGGCCGGGTAAAGCGCTTACTTTGCAATGCGGGATCGGAGTTCATTAACACGCCTTTCAATTTCGGGATCGAGTTTCAATGTATGTTCCAGATAAGCCTGATATTGGTTCAGCGCTTCCTCAACTTCGCCCTGTGCTTCTAGTACCTGGCCAAGCAATCGTCTGGCTGTCCAGAAATCAGGTCTTTTTGCCAATAACTGTTCCAGGACCTGCCGACTTGCTTTCAGTTGCTGAGTTAGAAAATGGTATCGGGCCTGTTCCAGTAACAACGCCGGATGATCCGGGTAAGCCTGCAACGCCAGATCCAGTTGAGTTTTGGCCGCCACCCATTTTTGTGTTTCCAGAAAAAAGCGAATGCGAGCCAGTAAAATGTCCACATCCAGGGGCAGTTGCTGCAGCGCTCGGTTTAAGTAAGAGATTCCCTCGTTGCTTTTGCCCAAGCGCACCAGCGCCAAACCAAGGTATTTCATGGCCTGAGGGTTTGACGCGTCCATTTGCAAATAACGCCGAAGTGCCTCTACCGCCTTAGCATCCCGCCCTAAACCGTAATAGGATCGTCCCAACCAGTAAAAAACCGGCGGCTCAGGCTCAACGGCCCTCTCAAGATACTGTTTTAAAAAGTCCAGAGCCAGTGCGTATTTTTCGCTTCCCACACTGGCTTGCCCTAGAAGCAGTAAATAGTGTAGTGAATCGGGAAATGCATTAACGGTCTTTTCCAGAAAAAAAGCAGCTTCGGGATAGGCCTGTTGTGCCAATAATAACCTCCCCAGCCTTTTCCACACAGCTGGAAAATGGCTTTTCAACCGGACACATTGCCGGTAGGCCACGATGGCCGAATCGGGTTGATGCAGCCATTCAAATAGTTTTGCCTTGACAAAGTAAAAATTCACATAACCCGGCTTCAGCGCAATGGCGGAATCCACCAGTGCTAAGGCGGTGTCGAATTGCTCTTTTTCGATAGCTTCCAGTGCGCGATAGTAGTAACCAAAAGCGGGTGATTGGGGTCTTTCTACCGGCGCAGGCGGGGGCTTGGGATAACATCCGCCTAGGCCAAGCATCATTCCAGAAAGCAATATCAGGTTGGCCCATCTAATCGGCTTCATCTTGCTCCACAAAAAAGATGGCATGATGCAGGCTCTGCAAAAACAAGCCGGCCAAGACCCCGGTGAGGGGCATAGTAAACCAATCCAGATTAAAAATTAGCAAACCGAGGGCAAAAATAAAGATGCCGGAAGAAAAACTGATTATCGGCCACCGGGCCAACAATACAGGACCGCGACGGGCAACGTGATTGACCCACAGCCCGGCAGCGAATCCCAGTGGCATGAACAGGCCCACAACCTGCAGTGGGGGCATCTTGGGAGAGACAGCCAGCAGGGCAGCCAACTGAACTCTGCTCTGCTGGCCGGTACTTAAAAACCAGACCACCACTTGCAAACAAACCAGCAACAGATACAGGCCGAACAGAAAGCGCAGCCAATGGCGTTCCACAAGCAGATTGCGATATCGGGCCAATGCCTCCCGGTCGTAAAGGAGAATCTGGCCTGGATGAACCACCCGCGGCGCAGCCATTGCGGTTACTGTTAAACCAGCGGCAAAAGCAATTAAATCCACAAACACCGGTTGGCGAGCGGGGATAAACAGCTGGCAGATTTCCAGAAAAGCAAAACCGGCAAAGGCTAGCATTAAAAGGGACAGCTGAAGGCGATGGAGCCTGCGCGATTCCCAATTTGTGGATGCAATGCGCAGCAGATAGCTGGCAAAAACCGAACCAACCAGCAAATACAGAAAAATGAATCCGTTTGCCAGATGGTAAACAACGGGCTGCAGGGAAAAAAACACACCCAACCTGCGGGCTACCAAAGACCAGCGCAAACTAAAGTGGTAAGGGTAAAACTGAAAAACCAGAATCACAAGCCCCAGCACCACCAAAAACCGAAACTCCGGTCTGGGTAATTGGCGGCGAATCCACCGGTGAGCCGGGGACGGGAGTGCCGCTTTGACCAAATTGAAAAGAAAAAAACCCAGCCCACTGCCCAGGGTATTGGTGATCAGATCGTTGACCGAAGGAAACCGATTCACCGTTAACACCTGCACCGATTCTACCAGGATGCTCAACCCCAGCCCTGTAAGGGTAGCCAGGACCAAATGGCGAACAAACCGGTCTGAGCCCTGCAGGCTGGTCCACAAGGCGATTGAAGCGCCCAGGGGGATAAAAAGCAGGATGTTCAGTACCAGGTCGGCTCGGGGTGCAAACCCTCCGGTCGTGAAAAATGGGACCCAATCCACCTGGTGCCAGCGGGCCTGCAGGTTTACCCATGTCAAATTAAACTGAAACGGATACAGGGCTACATAAACAATAAAGGCGGCATAACACAAGGTAAGATAAGCCGCCCAGGCATGAATACGCTGGGACATAAATTAATCCAAATGTTTCATTTTGCGCCACCACTGGGCCAATTCCTGCTCCCTGGGACGATAGCGATAATTGTCCGGGTCTGGGCCCGCGTAGGATTCAACAAACCAGCGGATGGTGTCGCCCAACCACTGCTGTACCGGTGTAGGCCGAAAGCCGATCTCTTCTCCAGCCAGCGAGGGATCCAGAACTGAGACCCAGCGCCCACTAAAAGGTGAAATACTCTCTGGAATTTCATATTCGTGCATCAAGGATACGGGAATTTCCAAAACCTCCAGTGGCTTTTCCAGCAATCGTGCCGCCAGCTGAATAAACTGGTGGAGGGGCATCACTTCGTCCGAGGCCAGGTTGTAAACCTTTCCCCGGGTTTTCTCGACCTGAAATACAGAGAGAACGGCTTCCACTACATCGCCCACGTACACATGGCGGATGGGTTTGTCGCCGCCTTCCGGTAGAATTACCGGCCCACCATCCATAATGCGCTTTATGTAGCTGTAAAGTCGCAGGGTGTAGTCCCTTGGCCCGTGAATAACCGGACAGCGAAATCGAACGGCCGGGAAGTGATAAAACTGGTAGGCCTCAACAAGTAAATCCTCGCAGGCTCGTTTTTGCACGCCGTAGCCGTATGGCCCCTCTTCCCCCGGAGGGCAAGGAATCAACGGCTGATAATAATCATCCTCTCGGGCAGGCTGGCGCCGATTCTGGGTGACCAGGTAAACCTGCCCGGTACTGATAAAAATGTACTGGCCGACATGGCCGCGAAAGGTTTTAATGGCAAATTCCACATCTTCCGGCTCGTAACCGATTAAATCCACCACCACATCGAAGCGCCGGCGGTGAAACAGCTCGTAAAACTTTTTGTAGTTTTTCCGATCGCCCACGATGCGCTCTACCCGATCTTCAAAATCGTCGCCATGAATCCCCCGATTAAACACGGTGACATGAACCCCTTCCCTCAAAAGACGATGCACCAAATGATAGCCTAAAAAACGCGTTCCACCGATAACCAGCACATCCATCGTGCCCTACTCTCCCTGTTTTCGTTTGCCTGGTAAAAGTACCGATTCGGTATGGTCAGAGTTCCTTCAAATTCCAATCCCAAAACAAACGCCAAATTTCTCTTTCATTCCTCTCTGTTTTCATCCCATAAATCCAAATGTAGCGAGGTTTCTAAGAACTGCCTGCCCGACCTGCTAGAGGGCTTTGAATTTGACGGATAGGTACAAAACGAGGCAATACGCTGGTAAATTTTTTCTGCACTAGCCCGCGGATGACTGCGGCAGGTGAGTGCTGGGAATTGCCTGGCCAGAGGCAGATCCCGCTCCAGCACCAGCTGGTGTTGAGGCCGTACCAGGGCCATTTGCTTTTCTGTGATCCGGCTGGCCAGGTAGCCCTGTTCGGTTTGTCCCGGTGTGGGAATAAACAGCGCTTTTTTTTCCAGAGTACACAACTCCATCAGAGTAGAGTAGCCAGGCCGGCTCACCACCAGCGCTGCTTGCTGAATCAGCGCCCGGAATTGCTCGCGCGGCAGGTGGGCATACAGCATGTGCCGGCCCAGCCGTCGGCGCCAGCCGCTTTCCGGTCGCCCCAAAAGCACGCAGACCGGCCCACCGGAATAGTGCCGGAGCTGGGTCACAATTTTCTCCTCCAGCAGGCTTCTCTGCGGTTCCGGCCCGGAGATGGCAATGAACGCCTCCCACTCGGTCGCCTTTGGCGAAGACAAAGGCTCCAGGCTGGAGAGGGGACCCACAAATTCAAAGCGTTCCCGCCGCAGGGCCGGTGCACTAAGCAAACCACTAAGCTGTCCACCCTTGTGGTCCCGAAAATCGGGGACAAACACCCAGTGAAAACGGTTCAACAAAATCCTGTGCAATGCCCAGCCAACGCCAATGTAGCCTCGCCCGGGCAGCCCCAGGGCAAACTGGAGTTGGTGGGCCAGAAGGAAGGATGGCACCTGCCGGTGACACATGCCGTAACAGTGATCACTGAAAATGGCCTGGGGGCGGAATCGTTCCACCAGATGCCGGCATAACCGATTTTCCCGCAACACCGCGGTCAAAAATCCAGGGAATTGCCCAAGTAGCCGGAGCGGCAAAAGCGCCCCTCGCCGGCTATAACGCAACCCATAATCGTACCCTTCTGCCAAGGGCACCTGAGGCAGTTCTCGTTGCAAAAAAGTGGCCGCCCTGCCGGTGCTGACCAGCAGGACCTCCCACCCCTTCTCCAGGAAGGTGCGAATCACCGGCAGGCTCCGGGTGGCGTGCCCAAGACCCATGTTCAACACGGCAATCAGAATGCGTGGCTTGCTGCTCAAAAAACGCCACTCCTCTGCGAAATCCACTCCACAACGGTGGCTACTACTTCCTCCAATACCTGCTGGTACCTGCGCCCGGTTCGCCGGGGCACCTTAAAGGAATGATCCCCTTCCGCAATCAGGTGCAGGCGAACATCCCCATTCAACTGGCCAAGCACCTTTTTCAGTAAATCCAGACGGGCAAACCGGTCTTTTTCCCCCTGGATGAAAAGCATTGGCTTGTGTACTTGAAACAGGGGGGCATCTCGAAGCTGATCCGGTTTGCCCGGTGGGTGTAGTGGATAGCCCAGGAAAACCAGGCCCCTCAGGCCGGCTAATTCCGGGGCCACCAGCGCGGCG